>NZ_JBEZOK010000004.1:0-166476 GCF_040706515.1 Streptomyces sp. NPDC047880
CGTCCGTGAGTTCGTGTCGCCGCACCATACGGGCATCCTGCCCGGCCCACCACGAGATCCACCCAGCCCACCAAGAGCCATCAGAAACGGCCTAGCCGAGCAGCCCCGGCTCGCTCCGGCTGACGTCCTCCCACATCGGCTGGTAGTTGATCCACGCCACCAGGTCGCCGCCCAGCTGCTCCCGCGTCGCCACCGCCATCCGGTGCTCGATCCGGACCGGCCGCCCGGCCGCGTGCGCCGTCAGCTGCACCTGGCAGGAGCGCTCCATCGACACGAACCACCAGGCCGCCGCGTCCACCGAGTCGCCGACGGTCAGCAGCCCGTGGTTGCGCAGCACGAGCGCCTTGCGGGAGCCGAGCACCTCCGCGATGCGCCGCCCCTCCTCGGCATCGACGGAGACGCCGGTGTAGGTGTCGTAGAGGGCGTGGTCCTCGTAGAAGGCGCAGCTCTCCTGGGTGATCGGCTCCAGCAGTTCGCCGAGGGCCGCGAGCGCCCTGCCGTGCACCGAGTGGCAGTGGGCGACGGCGACCACGTCCGGCCGGGCGGCGTGCACCTGGGCGTGCACGGTGAAGGCGGCCTGGTTGACGTGGTAGGCGCCCTGGACGACCTGGCCGTCCTGGTTGGCGAGCACGAGGTCGCTCACGGTGACGTGCCGGAAGGGCATCCCGAACGGGTTGACCCAGAAGCAATCGGTGAATTCCGGGTCGCGGGCGGTGATGTGCCCGGAGACGCCGTCCTCGTAGCCGAGCCGCCCGAAGATCCTCAGGGCGCCGGCGAGCCGTTCCTTGCGGTGCCGGCGCTCGTCCTCGACCGACTCGTGCATCGGCGGCATGGCGAATCGCAGCCGGTCGGTGGGCAGCGGCAGGGGCGGCGTGGGCCCGTGCATAGGTCCTCCAGCACTGGTTCTGCTTACGGGCGGAAATTACCGTCCGTGAGGCCGGGAAGAACAGGAGCGGTTCGTGAAGATGCCACGAGCGCCCCTGCGAGCACCCTGTGCCCATGCGAGTGCCCCCTGGCTCCCGTACCCCACGAATAGCCGACAGAGGATGTCGGAATTCGGCGCGACACTCTTCCCATGACAGCGAACTGGGCGGCTTTCGCCGCGGCCGAACCGGATCTGGCCGGCACCGTGGAGAAGCGTTTCGGTGCCTTCACGCATCACATCCTCGCCACCCTCCGTAAGGACGGCTCGCCCCGCACCAGCGGCCTGGAGGTGCGGTTCCTGAGCGGCGAACTGTGGCTCGGCATGATGCCCGACTCGCTCAAGGCCCTCGACCTGCGCCGCGACCCGCGCTTCGCGCTCCAGGCGAACCCCGGCGCGGGCACGGGCATGGGCGGCGGCGACGTCCGGATCAGCGGCCGGGCGATCGAGGTCGACGACATGGAGACCAAGGCCGGATACGTCGAAGAGGTGGAACCGCCGGAGCCGTTCCACCTCTTCCGCACCGAGCTGACGGAGGTCGTGCGGACCTACATCGAGGACGACACGTACCTCGTCGTCCAGGTCTGGACGCCCGGCACTCCGCTGCGCACGATCAAGCGCACTTAGGAGTCAGCTCTGGGATCACTCCCACTCGATGGTGCCCGGCGGCTTCGAGGTCACGTCGAGGACCACGCGGTTGACGTCCTTCACTTCGTTGGTGATGCGCGTGGAGATCCGGGCGAGGACCTCGTACGGCAGGCGCGACCAGTCGGCCGTCATGGCGTCCTCGGACGAGACGGGGCGCAGCACGATGGGGTGGCCGTAGGTGCGGCCGTCGCCCTGGACGCCGACGCTGCGGACGTCGGCGAGCAGGACCACCGGGCACTGCCAGATGTCGCGGTCCAGGCCGGCCGCCGTGAGCTCCTCGCGGGCGATGGCGTCGGCCTCGCGCAGCAGGTCCAGGCGCTCCTTGGTGACCTCGCCGACGATGCGGATACCGAGGCCGGGGCCGGGGAACGGCTGGCGCTGGACGATTTCCTCCGGCAGACCGAGCTCCTGGCCGACCATGCGGACCTCGTCCTTGAACAGCTTGCGCAGCGGCTCGATCAGCTTGAACTCGAGGTCCTCGGGCAGGCCGCCCACGTTGTGGTGGGACTTGATGTTGGCGGTGCCGGTGCCGCCGCCGGACTCGACGACGTCCGGGTAGAGCGTGCCCTGGACCAGGAACTCCACGGCCGGACCCTGGTCGGCGATGATCTCGGCCTGGGCCTGCTCGAAGACCCGGATGAACTCGCGACCGATGATCTTCCGCTTCTCCTCGGGGTCGGAGACCCCGGCGAGCGCCTTGAGGAACCGCTCCTCGGCGTCCACGACCTTCAGCTGCACGCCGGTCGCGGCCACGAAGTCCTTCTCGACCTGCTCGGTCTCGCCCTTGCGCATCAGGCCGTGGTCGACGTACACGCAGGTCAGCTGGGAGCCGATGGCCTTCTGCACGAGGGCCGCGGCGACCGCGGAGTCCACACCACCGGACAGGCCGCAGATGGCGCGCCGGTCGCCGACCTGCTCGCGGATGGCGGCGACCTGCTCCTCGATGACGTTGCCGGTCGTCCAGTTCGGCGTGAGCCCCGCGCCCCGGTAGAGGAAGTGCTCCAGCACCTGCTGCCCGTGCGTGGAGTGCATCACCTCGGGGTGGTACTGGACGCCGTACAGCTTCTTCTCGTCGTTCTCGAAGGCGGCGACCGGTACGACGTCCGTGGAGGCCGTGACGGTGAAGCCCTCGGGGGCGGCGGAGCAGGCGTCGCCGTGCGACATCCAGACGGGCTGCTCGGCGGGGGTGCCCTCGAAGAGGGTGGAGGAGACCTTGGAGACGTGCAGGTCGGTGCGGCCGTACTCGCGGGCGCCCGTGTTGTCGACGGTGCCGCCGAGGGCGCTGGCCATCAGCTGGAAGCCGTAGCACATGCCGAAGACGGGGACGCCGGCCTCGAAGATCTCGCGGTCCAGGCTGGGCGCGCCCTCCGCGTAGACCGACGAGGGACCGCCGGAGAGGATGATCGCCGCGGGGTTCTTGGCGAGCATCTCCTGGACCGGCATGGTGCTCGGCACGATCTCGCTGTAGACCCGCGCCTCGCGGACGCGACGGGCGATGAGCTGGGCGTACTGCGCGCCGAAGTCGACGACCAGGACGGTGTCGGCGGCGTTGGCAGCGGGAGTCGCTGATGACACGGGGTGCCTTCCGGCGGTGGGGCGGGGGTCTTGTGCCACCCGATTCTACCGGGGGGCCGCCGGGCTCCTTCCGTGCACCGGACGACCGCCCCGTCTCAGGATGCGAACCGGCTTGGACGGCCCCGGACCGAGGTGCATACTTGCCCCCATGTTCCAGCAGCAGACGTTCGTCTTTACCTATGGCATCCGGCCCGCCGGACGCCATGGTCGTGCTGCTTGAGCAACTGACAAGCGACTTCCCAGGCGCCCCGGGCCGACAAGGCCCGGGGCGCTGTCGTCGTCCGGGCCGTGTCGCCCCGGGGCGGCCCCGACGACGAGGAGCCCCCCATGACCGCCATCGACGTGACCGGCGCCCGCACTCCCGAGGCCGCCGACGTGATCACCGGCGCGCGCGAGCGGATCGACGCGCTCGACGACCGGATCATCGGCCTGATCCAGGAACGGGTGGCCGTCTCCGCCGTCATCCAGGAGGCGCGGATCGCCTCCGGCGGACGGCGCGTGAACCTCTCCCGCGAGATGGACGTCCTCGGCCACTACAGGGAGGCGCTGGGCAGGCCGGGGACCGCGCTCGCGATGACCCTGCTGGAGCTGTGCCGCGGCAAGATCTGAAGCCGCAGGATCTGAAGCCTCCGGGACCGGCCTCCTGTTCCCGGGACAGACGTACGCATCGCTCTCACCCGTCCGGCGCGTGACCGCCCCCGCACCGCGTCGTTGGTCCCGGTGTCCGTGCCAGCCAGGGGCGGGCCCGAAAGAACCACGCGTGGCTCACTGGGGCGATGAGACGCACGGATCGTGCCGTGCGTCGTGGGACCTCGCTCCAGGGAAGTGGCCGGACGGCAGGGGACAGCAGCCCGGTCACCAAGAGAACGGTCGGCCCCGGGGACGCCCGGGGCCGACCGGCGGACCCTGCATAAATGCACAAGTCTGGGTCAAACGGTTGCGGGCGCCGCGTTCATCCAGCACGATGCGTACGCAGTCCAGTCCCCCAGCGGACACCCGCATTGCCGTTCTGCCAGAGGTACAGACCAGCGGCGCAACCCCCCGGCGCCGCTTCCAGGCACCGGCGCTGCCCTGACGTCGGTGCTGACGAGATGAAGGGCCCCGCGGCTCCACCCCGCGGGGCCCTTCGCTCGCTCTGCCCGGACGCCGCTCACCGTGCCTCAGGCCAGGCACGAGGCACCGTCCGGTCAGGTGCGCGGCACTGTCCGGTCAGGTGCGGGTCACCGTCCCGCAGTCGTCGCCGTCGCCGCGCTCGATGTCCCTGCTCCGGTCGTACGGGTCCGTCGCCGGACCACTCGGGTCCGGGCCCTCGGACCGGCTCGGCGAGAACCCCGGATGCAGGTACCCGTCGTGGACGTCACAGGCGGAGTTGCCTATCTCCTGGTCGTACTCGACCAGCAGCAGCCGGCCCGGTGTGACCTTGTACCGGGCGGGGTCGGCGAGTTCGACGTCGAGGACCCTGCGCACGATGGTGCGGGTGACCTCGGGAGGCCCGTCCGCCCGCACGACGGGGTAGACGAAGGTGTAGTCGGCGCGCACCGCGACACCTCCCTGCGTCCCCTTCGTGAACGTCATGCGTCCGCGGGTCTTGATCACGTCGCCGGCCGGCCGCACCTCGTCGGGGTCGAAGCGGCTGAACAGCGTCACCGGGTCGTGGTCCCTGCTGGGGGAGCGCAGCCCGGTGCCGAGTTCGTCGAGGAGCTCCGGCTGCTTGGGGTCCAGCACGGAGAGCGCGGCAGCGGGGCGCGCCCCGCGTACGGTCTTCGGGTCGAGGTTGGCACCCACGAGCAGCTTCTTCGTCAGCTTCAGGGCCTCTTCCACCCGGCCGGCGGAGACCGCGCCGACGGCCTTCGCCTCCGGCAGGACGATGCCGGCCTCGCCGTCGGCCCAGCGCAGGGCCGGGGAGCCGGCGAACGGCCGGTCCAGGGTGGGGGTTTCCGGGTCCGACGCGCCGGGCGCGGCGGTGGGCCTGGCCGTCTCGTCGGGCAGCGGTGAGGCCTCGGCCGCCTGCGGCTCCCCGGTGCCGAAGGGGTCGCCGGGCAGCAGCGACGGCTTCAGTGCGACCACCACCACGGCCGCCGCGACGGTCACACCGAGCACCGCCCACACCTTGCGGCGCCGGGCCGCCCGGCCGTGCATCTCCTGCCGCGCCGGGCCGGTACGCCACCCGGGCGGCTGCTCACCCCGGGCGTCCTGGTCACGCAGCCGCTCGGTCACCATGCGGGCTCGCGCGGACGGCTCCTTCGGGGCGGAGGAGCGGATGTCCCGCTCGGTGTCGCGGATGAACTGCTCCCAGACGTCGTCGGGGAGCCCGGAGGCCGACGACGAATCGTCGGACGGTTTGTCAGGCACGAACCCAAGATCTAAGCGCGTGGCACGCGCCTTCACAAGAAGATCTTGAATGTGACCCAGCACACATAAGAATTCTGTGAGTGCCAGCACAACCATTCACAGGTTTCACGGATCAAACCTGCCGAACCAAGGGCCACTCCCGCGCCCCACACGCGGAGGCCTCCCCCAACGTTCGTGCCGCATCCCGCGGTACGCCGGACTCTCCGAGGTCTTCATGAAGCTTCGCCGCGCCATGGCAGCAGCGGCCGCAACGGCGGTCATAGCCCCGGTGGCTCTGCTCGCGGCACCGGCCGCGTACGCGACCGATGAAACCACGCCTACGCCGAGCGCGTCCGTGAGCGAGTCCGCTCCCGAGACGTCGGCCTCGCCTTCCGCTTCCGAGTCCACGCCCGCCGCGAGCACCACGCCGGCTCCGAGCACGTCCGCGAGCGCGTCCGCTCCCGAGACGTCCAGCTCGCCGAGCGCGTCCGCGAGCGAGTCCGCCCCGTCGCCGAGCGCCTCCGAGCCGGAGGAGTCGGAGTCCCCGGACCCCGAGCCCTCGGTGTGCGAGGACACCAAGGTCGACGTCAGCATCTCCGGCCTTCCCGGCAAGATCGCGGCGGGTAGCGGCTGGCACAAGTTCTCGCTGAACGTGCTCAACAACTCCGACTCCACCCTGAACGACCTCGACTTCTTCGCCGGGGCCTCCCCCGACAAGAACGGCGAGGAGCTGTTCACCAGCAAGCAGGTCCAGCTCCAGGCCTGGGACCCCCAGGACAAGACCTGGGTCGACCTCAACGAGGGCGGCTACGCGGTCGGTTACGTCGGCTACACCGACGAGCTGAAGCCCGACTACGAGGTCGACATCCCGCTGCGCCTCAACGTGAGCAAGTCCGCCCCGGTCGGCGCCGGCTTCTCGCTCGGCGCGACGATCTACGGCGACAACGACGCCGAGTGCACCGGCTTCGGTGACGTGTCGTACAAGTTCCAGATCGTCTCCGCCGGTACGGACACCGACGGCACCAAGCCGCAGGAAGGCGGCAAGGCGCCCGTCACCGACGAGAAGCCGAGCGGTGACACGCCGGAGGTCACCGGCAGCCTCGCCGAGACCGGCTCCAGCTCCGCCCTGCCGATGATCAGCCTGGTCGGCGGTGCCGCCGTCGTCGCCGGTGCCGGTGCGATCTTCGTCGTCCGTCGCCGCAAGGCCGGCGTGCAGGCGTAAGCCGTAGCGGCCGGGAGGCCGTTGCACCAGCAGAAGAGGGACCTGCGCTCGGAGGGGGGCGCAGGTCCCTCTTCTGTGTCGTCTTCCTTCTGTGTCGCTTCTTGGTGAGGATCCCGGCTACTTCTTGGGCGGTACGGCCGGCATGCCGAGGAACGGCAGCCGCAGCGCGCCGAACGCCTCCGCCGGGACCGCCGGGGACTTCGGCTCGACCGGCTGGAGCCGCACATAGGCCGTGCCCTGCTCGGGGCGCTGGTCGGGCTCGCCCTTGTTGGGCCAGTACGACATCGCCCGTTCGGCCTGGGCGGTGATGGTGAGGGACGGGTTGACGCCCAGGTTGGCGGAGACCGCGGCGCCGTCGACGACGGAGATGCCCGGGTGGCCGTAGAGGCGGTGGTACGGGTCGATCACGCCGGAGTCGCGGGAGTCGCCGATGGGGCAGCCGCCGAGGAAGTGGGCGGTGAGCGGGGTGCCCATCAGCTCGCCGACGTTGGAGCCGGCGAAACCGTTGATCTCGGCGGCCAGTGCCGAGGCGCCCTCCGTCGCGGCCTTGATCTGCTTGGGGTTGGGGGCGCCGTGGCCCTGCCGGGCGGTGAGCAGGCCGCGGCCGACGCCCGACGGCTTCAGGTACGTCGTCAGGGAGTTGTCCAGCGACTGCATCACCAGGCCGATGATGGTCCGCTCCGACCAGCGGCGGTTCGACAGCGAACGCAGCACCAGCAGCGGGTGCTTCGCCGCGTTGGCGAGGAAGCCCAGGACCCGCGAGCTGCCCGAGTTCGTTCCCGCGTACGGCACCTGGAGGATGGACAGGCCGCCCATCGAGTTGGAGCCCTTGCCGTAGCGGACCGGCTCGATGTGGGTGTTGGCGTCGGGGTGGATGGAGGACGTGATGGCCACGCCCCGCGTGAAGTCGGCCTTCGGCGCGCCGTGCGCCTTGCGGTAGCGCCGGTCGTCGGTCTGGGCGCCGACCAGGGCCTCGGAGTTGGTGCGGGTCAGCTCCCCCAGCTTGTCCGAGAGGTACGGCAGCTGGCCGCCCGCCTTCATGCGGTGCAGCAGGGTCTGGGTGCCGTAGGTGCCGGCGGCGAGGACGACCTTGCGGGCGGTGTAGGTGCGGCCCTTCGCCCTGCGGCCGCGGTCGGTCGGCAGGGTGGCGACCGCGTAGCCGCCGCGCGAGTCGTCGGTGACCGACACGACCGTGGTCATGGGGTGGACGACCGCGCCGGCCTTCTCCGCGAGGTGCAGGTAGTTCTCGTTGAGGGTGTTCTTGGCGCCATGGCGGCAGCCGGTCATGCACTCGCCGCACTCCGCGCAGGCCTTGCGGGACGGGCCCGCGCCGCCGAAGTACGGGTCGGGCACCTCCTGGCCCGGCTCGGCCTTCGCCGAGCCGTCGGCGTCCTCACCGTCGCCGAAGAAGACGCCGACCGGGGCCATGTGGAAGGAGTCGCCGCAGCCCATGCGCTCCGCGGCGGCCTTCAGGTGCACGTCGGAGGGGGTCATGGTCGGGTTGAGCCGTACGCCCAGCATGCGCCGGGCCTGGTCGTAGTACGGCGCCAGCTCGTCCTGCCAGTCGGTGATGCCACGCCACTGGGGGTCCTCGAAGAACGGCTTCGGCGGGACGTAGAGGGTGTTGGCGTAGTTCAGGGAGCCGCCGCCCACGCCCGCGCCCGCCAGGACCATGACGTTGCCGAGCAGGTGGATGCGCTGGATGCCGTACATGCCGAGCTTCGGCGCCCACAGGTAGTTCTTCAGGTCCCAGGAGTTCTTCGGGAGGGACTCACGGGTGAAGCGGCGACCGGCTTCGAGGACACCCACCTTGTAGCCCTTTTCCGTGAGGCGCAGGGCGGTCACCGAGCCGCCGAAGCCGGAACCCACGACGATGACGTCGTAGTCGTAAGCGTCCTGAGGCACGTGCCGTCTCCCCTTCGAGTGGCTGAAGCGAGGGTCGTCTACCGGAACCGGAAAGCCTTCATCAGGCGCAGGCTCCTGCTCATGAACTGCGCGTACTTCTCGTCGTCCATGCCCAGGGACGGAGCCATCGGGAGCACCCGCTGGTGGGCGACCGTCTGCGCCTCGGTGTACTTGAGGATGCCCTCGGAGCCGTGGCGGCGGCCGAGGCCGGAGTCCTTCATGCCGCCCATGGGGGACTGGACGCTGCCGTACGCGGGGGCGTACCCCTCATTGATGTTGACCGTGCCGGTGCGCAGACGGGCGGCGATCTCCTGGCCGCGGCGGCCGTTCTTCGTCCACACCGAGGAGTTCAGGCCGTACGCCGTGGCGTTGGCGCGCTCGATCACCTCGTCCTCGTCCTCGAAGCGGTAGACCGAGACGACCGGGCCGAAGGTCTCCTCGCCGCAGACGGACATGTCCGTGACGACTCCGTCGAGGATCGTGGGCTCGAAGAAGTACGGGCCGATGTCGGGGCGTGCGACACCGCCCGCGACGAGCTTCGCGCCCTTGGCCACGGCCTCCTCCACGTGCCGGGTGACCGTCTCGAGCTGCCGCTCGCCGACCAGGGAGCCCATGTCGGCGCCGTACGACAGGGACGTGCCGAGGCGCATCGCCTTCGTCCGGGCGGCGAAGCGCTCCAGGAAGGCGTCCGCGATCGACTCGTGGACGAAGAGCCGCTCGATGGATATGCACAGCTGGCCGGCGGAGGAGAAGCAGGCGCGGACGGCTCCGGCCGCGGCCTTCTCGATGTCGGCGTCCTCCAGGACCAGCATGGCGTTCTTGCCGCCGAGTTCGAGGGAGACGCCGACCAGCCGGGCGGCGGCGCCCTGGGCGACCTCGCGGCCGGTGCGGGTGGAGCCGGTGAAGGAGACGTAGTCGGCGTGCCGGACGACCTCGGGGCCGACGACCGGGCCGTCACCGAGGACGACCTGGAAGACGTCGGCGGGCAGACCGGCCTCGATGAGCAGGTCGCGGGCCCACAGGGCGGTCAGGCAGGTCTCGGTGTCCGGCTTCATGACGACCGCGTTGCCCGCGACGAACGCCGGGAGCGCGTCGCCCACCGACAGCTCCAGCGGGTAGTTCCAGGGGGCGATCTGGCCCACGACCCCGCGCGGGTGGCGCAGTTCGGTCACCTTGGTGAGAGTCGGCATGGCGCCGGCGTGCCGCTTGGGGCGCAGGTAGGCGGGGGCCTTGCGGCCGTAGTGCCGGGCGGCGACCGCGACGGCCTGGACCTCCTCATGGCCGTGCAGGCGGGCCTTGCCGGTCTCCAGCTGGATCAGGTCGAGCACCTCGGCCTGGCGCTCCAGCACCAGGTCGTGGAAGCGGAGCAGGACGGCGGCGCGCTGCCGTACGGGGGTCTGCGCCCACACGGCCTGGGCGGCACGGGCCAGTTCGAAGGCCCTCGCCACGTCCTCGGGCGTCGACTCGGGGAGGTCGGCCAGCTTCTCACCGGTGAACGGCGTGTGGTTGGCGGTCCGGCCCGAGCCGACCACGCCCTTGGTGAGCTGGGCGACCAGCTCGGGCGTGACCACGTCCGCGGCGGTGCGGGCGCCCTCCGGGGCGGGGGCGAGGGGGTTCGTACCGGTCTGTGCCGTGCCGGTCTCTGCCGTCTTCTCGGCGGCCTGCGCGTCCGTCATGAGGCGCAGGGTATGCCGCGACGGAGGCTTTGGGTACCCGTCGGTAATACGGCTTCACCGACCGCACACACGACGCCAGTGACTGCTGGCAACAAACACGCTGATCAGGACGTTGTGCGGTAACGGGTGTGTGATTCAGCCTTTTACGATCCCGAGCCGCTCCCGGGCCCCCTCGAACACCGAGGTGCCCTCTTCCTCCTCCGGTGTGCCGCGGGGCATGTCGACGCGGAGTTCGTACAGGCGGTCGTCGTCGGTGCGCACAACCGCCCGCAGGAGCCGCCTGGGCGTCCCGCCCCGCTCGTACGCGGTGTCGGCGAGTGCGGCTTCATGGCCCTGGACGGTGGTGCGGGCGTACCGGGTCTCTCCCCCGGCGTCGTGCGCCCTGGCCTGTTCCATCGGCGCGGCCGGGGCCTCGTCCCAGGTGAGGAGGCGGACCTGGACCGTACCGGCCGGCGCGTTGCCGTAGTGCACGGTGCGGGGCTGGTCGGTCGCTCCGCCGGTACGGCCGAGGGGCCGGTAGTGGCCGGGGAGGTGGAGGACGGCCGCCATCTCCGGCTCGGGATGCGGGGTCCAGGCATCGGCTGCGCCGACCACGTCGGTGGCCTGTCCGGCACTCTCCGCACTGCTGGTGTCGGCGAGTTGGGTGACGGCGCCTATGCCCCCGGCGAGCAGGGCGGAGAGGAGAGCCAGGGGGCCGGGGCGGAGGAGGCTCTGGCGCTTGGCGGGGACGGGGTCGGGGTGGTCGGGGTGATTGTGCTCCGCTGGGGTGGGGTCGGGTTGCGTGAGGGCGGAGTCGGGTTGCGCCGGGGCGGGTTGCGCGGGTGCCCCGGCGAGCACGGGGGCTGGCAGGTCGCCGGGGACGGCGTCAGGCTGTGCGGCCGGAGCGGCGGGGACCGGGTGGGATGGTGGTGCGGTCGGGCCGGCGGAGCTCCCCGGGTGTTCGGCCGCCCGCAGGTCCTCGGTCCGCAGGGGTCCCGCCACCGCTTCCAGTTCTTTCGCGACCTCGTCCGCGGCCGGCCTGTGGTCGGGGTCCGGGACCAGCAGCCGGGCTATCAGCGGTCCGAGGGGGCCGGCCCGCGTCGGTTCGGGCGGCTCGGCGGCGAGGACCGCGGCGAGCGTGGCCTCCGGCGTGGTCCGCAGGAACGGCGAGGAGCCCTCGACGGCCGCGTACAGCAGGGCGCCCAGGGACCACAAGTCGGAGGCGGGCCCCGCGGTGCGGCCTGAGATCCGCTCGGGGGCGACGAACTCCGGTGGGGCGGCGGCCTTCGACGGTGGGGCGGCGGACGTCGGCGGTGCGGCGCCGGACTCCGGTGGGCCGGCGACGGACTCCGGTGCGTTGCTTGCGGGTTCCGGTGGGCCGGATGCGGGTTTCGATGCGCTGCTTGCGGGTTCCGACGCGCTGCTTGCGGGTTCCGACGCGCTGCTTGCGGGTTCCGACGCGCCAGATGTGGGCTTCGACGCGCTGCTTGCGGGTTCCGGCGCGCCGGATGCGGGCTTCGGTGAGCCGGATGCGGACGACCCGCTCACCGTGAGCGGGTCGTCCCCCTGTACCTGGGTTATGCCGAAGTCGGTGACGACGACGCGCCCGTGCGGAGCGAGCAGCACGTTGGCCGGTTTCACGTCCCGGTGCACGATGCCGACGGAGTGCGCGGCGCGCAGGGCACCGAGGACGGCGAGTCCGATCCGGGCGGCTTCGGGCACGGCGAGCGGGCCCCGGCCGAGCGTCTCGCGCAGGGACTCGCCGGGCACCAACTCCATGACGATCCAGGGGAGTCCGTCCAGCGCCTCGGCCACGTCGAGCTCGTCGGGGCCGATGGGGCCCGGTCGTTCGTCCCGCTGCTCCGCCTCGACGACCACGTCGTGGATGGTGACGGCGGCGGGATGGTCGACGCGGGCTGCGGCCCGGGCCTCGCGGTGCAGCCGGTGGGCCGCCCGCCGGTGGCTGTCGGTGTCCGGGTCGCCCGGCAAGCGGGGTTGTCTGACGGCGACCTCACGCCGCGCGTGCTCGTCGAGGGCCCGCCAGACGGTGCCCGTGCCGCCGGCACCGATGCGTTCGACCAGCCGGTAGCGCCCACCGACCAGCCGGCCCAGCGCGGCGTCCGTCCCGCCCCCGTCGTTGCTCATGCCCCATCAGTACCCCGCGGGGCGGCGGATTGTCGACGCGGGCCGTTTTCAACGGTGTTGGACCGCCGGGGTCAGGTCCCGTCGATGTCCAGGTTCGCGATCGCCGTGCTCGCCACCTCGCGTCCCCGCGCGGTGAAATCACTGTCGCGCGGGTAGCTGACGGTGAGTTTGTACATGTCTCCACCGGGGGTCCGGTAGTAGAAGATCTGGGCCTCCCGGGGGCGGGGGTTCTCACTGTCGTCGGTCTTGAAGGGGACGGTGTTCCGGGCGGCCTTCCTGTCCCGGTAGGTGGTGTCCTGGGGATCCGTCTTCTTCGGACCCTCGTCCATGTCCAGCTCGTAGCTGCCGCTCTCCTTGAACCGGGTGTCGTCGTCGTACATCTCGGCGGCCGCGGAGCCCGCGATGTTGCCGCCGGTGTCCTCGGCCTTCTTCTCCAGGGAAAGGGCGATCCAGATGCTGCCGCTCCAGTCGGTGTACCTCACCCAGTGGCTCTGGTCGGATTCCCGGTCGGGCACGGTGCGCTGGTATGCGGCGGGGACGGCGAGCGACGCGGCGAGGGCCTTCTCCTGCTTGGTCTCCCAGCCCCCGGGCAGCGGCCCGGCGAACGGGTCCGCGATCACCAGGTACACCGTCACCGCCGCCGCGACGGCCACGGCGCCCAGTCCGAGCCAGGCCTTGCGGCCGAGCCGAACGCCGCCGCCGTCCTCGCCCTGGCCCGTGACCCGCACGGGCTGGGTGGGCTGCGCTGCGGGCGGGTTCGCGGCCGCCTCCAGCAGGGCCCGTACCCGTGCGGCGTCCGGGCGGCGGGCCGGGTCCTTGTCCAGCAGGCCGCGGATGGCCTCGCCGAGCGGGCCCTGGGTGGAGGCGGGTGGCGCGGGTGTGGCGTTGAGGACGGACTGGAGCGTGGCGGGGGTGTTGCTGCGGCGGAACGGCGAGACGCCCTCCGTCGCCGCGTACAGCACCACGCCGAGGGACCACAGGTCGCTCGCCGGGCCGGGGCGCTGCCCCAGCACGCGCTCGGGCGCGATGTACTCCGGTGAGCCGACGAAGCCGCCGGTGTCGGTCAGGCTGGTCTCGCCCTCGATCTGGGCGATCCCGAAGTCCGTGAGGACGACCCGGTCGTAGCGGCCGAGCAGCACGTTGTCCGGCTTCACGTCGCGGTGCAGGATGCCCGCCGCGTGGGCGGCCTCCAGCGCGCCGAGCACCTCCAGGCCGATCCGGGCGGCCTCGCGCGCGGACAGCGTTCCCTCCTGGAGCGCGTCGCCCAGCGAGCGGCCCCGCACCAGCTCCATCACGATCCACGGTTGGTCGTCCACGACCGCGACGTCGTGGACGTTCACGACGGCCGGGTGGTCGAGCCGGGCCGCGGCCCGGGCCTCGCGACGCATCCGCTCGAAGGCGTTGACGCGTTCGCGTTCGGGAAGGTGGTCCGGGACGCGAGGCTCCTTGACGGCGACCTCCCGGCCGACCGTCTCGTCCTCGGCCCGCCACACCGTGCCCATACCGCCGTGCCCGAGCTTGGCCAGCAGCCGGTAGCGCCCGGCGATGAGCCGCCCGGCACCGGGACCCTCGGACGCCTGGGCCGACCCGGCCGGCGTGGCCTGCGTGGGCGACGCGGGCGACGGGGGTGACACGGCGTAGGGATTGCCCGGCACCGGCGCCTGCCGGTTCGGTGGTTGCAGGACAAAACTCGTCGGCTCGTCGGCCCCGGACCGGGCTCCCCCACTGTTGCTCATGGGCTCATCCATACCGCGCCAACCGCCCGCGGATCCACAAAGGACGCGAGCCGGTCACAGACCCGTGACGTCGATCCGCCGCTCTTCTCCGCCTATGTGGCGGTACGGGATCGGGCGGTCACGGGCTGGGCATCGGGCGCGCTCGCCGGTCACGGGCCGGGCGCGAGAGCGTTCGAGGGGTGCCTGGTGGACGGGGTCTCCGGCAGGCTCCGACGGCCAAGCGGCCGGGCGCGGGCATGCTCGGCGGGGCCCTCGGGGTGGACGGGGTCTTCGGCAGGCTCCGGCGGTCACGGGTGCGACGGGGGCGTGCTCGGCGGTCACGGGCCTGACGACGGCGTGCTGGGCGAGGCCTGACGGGGCGACGAGGACTTCGGTGTCGTCGAGGCGGAACTCGTCGGGGTGGGGCCGCCGTCCCCCTTGCCGCCCTCCCTGAGCAGCGCCGCCGCGGACACCCCGGCTCCGGCCATCGCCACGACCAGCAGCGCCGCGATGAGGGCGCGCCGCGCGGGCTGCCGGAGGAAGGGTTCCTCCGGCCGGTGCGGACCGGGCGGGTCGGCCTGCGGCACGGACAGTTGCCGCAGGGCGGGGACCGACGGCCGTTTGCTCGATACGGCACCCACCGTCGGCGCATAGGCGGGCGGCGGCACCGGCGGCGTACGGCCCGTGCCGTGGAAGGCCCGGAGCATGCGCTCCGCCCGGCCCGCGTCCAGCCGCCGGTCCGGATCGCGCTCCAACAGGCCCCGTACGACGGGCAGGAGCGGGCCGGCCTGTGCGGGCGGCTGGATGTCACCCACGACGACCGCGTGCAGGATGCCGCCCAGCGAGTCGCGGTGGAACGGCGACTCGCCGCTGAGGGCCGCGCACAGCAGCGCGCCCAGCGACCACAGGTCGGACTCGGGGCCGGTCCTGACCCCGGACATCCGCTCGGGCGCGGTGTACTCCGGCGAGCCGACGAAGGCTCCGTTCTCGGTGAGCGTGGGGGTGCCCGCGACCTGGGCGATGCCGAAGTCGGTGAGAACGACCCGGTCGGTGCCGGCCTCCAGCAGCACGTTGTCCGGCTTGAGGTCGCGGTGCAGCACCCCGGCCGCGTGCGCGGCGCTCAGTGCGCCGAGCAGGGCGATGCCGATGCGGGCCGCTTCGGTGGCGTCGACCGGCCCCTGGTGGGCGAGCCGGTCGGCGAGCGAGCCGCCCTCGACCAACTCCATGACGATGTAGGGGCGTTCGCCGTCCTCGACGACGTCGTGGACGACGATGATGTGCGGGTGGCTCAGCTGGGCGACGGCCCGGGCCTCACGCAGCGTACGGTCCCGCCGGCGGCGCGCCTGCGCGGCGGAGAGCGTCTCGTCGTAGGGGAGTTCCTTGACGGCCACGCTCCGGCCGAGGAGCTGGTCGGTCGCCCGCCAGACCACTCCCATGCCGCCGCGACCGAGCCTCTCCTCCAAGCGGTAACGCCCCGCGACCACACGGAAGTTCGCTCCCTCGGTCCCCATGAGCCCCATCATGCCGCAGACGGCGTCGACGCCCACGAAATCCGGTCGCCGCCCGGCACGGGCCGGGCGGCGGGTCGCTCAGCAGTGCTTCAGGCTGCCGTGGTCCGAGAGGAGGTCACCGCGGACCCAGCCGTACTTGCCGGTGCTGTCGTCCCGCAGGTACGTCCAGAAGTACGCCTCGTCCAAGTACAGGTAGCAGTGGTAGTCCAGCCTGTGGCCGCTGCTCGCCTTGCCCACGATGGAGCAGGACGTGCTGGGTCCCGACCGGATGTTGCCGCCGCTCCCCGTGGCGCGCCAGGCGCTGCTGTCCTTGTCCGCGTAGCCTTCCCCGCACCTGTCGGCCGCCGCTGCGGGCGTGACCAGAAGTGCGGGAATCGCCACGGTGGCCGCGGCGATCGCCAGCAGCTGGCTGATGATCTTCTTCAATTCTGCTCCCCGTCATGGTCGCTCACGTGGGGTCATTCACGTGGTCACGACATGTTCACATCATGCCGGTGGGCAGATTAGCAGGCGCCGACTAGCCCACCTGCCGCGGCTGTTGCCATCCCTGCAGTACCCACTTGAACTGCTTGTTCGTCTGCGCCCAGTCCTTCTCCGGCGAGGAGATGTAGATCGCGTACTCGACGCCGTCCCGCGAGAAGTACGTCTCCTCCATGGCGTGGCGCGGCCCGGCGACGTAGGGCGGGTCCTTGGCCAGCGCCGTCCAGGTGTACTCCCACAGCGAGCCCTCGCGGTCCCGGTAGGTGTTCTCCTCCATGGTCACCCGCTTGTAGTCGACCAGCCTCTGGACCTGCTGCTCCAGATCCTCCTGGTGGGACTTGGCGTCGGCGAAGTCGGGTGAGGTGTCGATGGCGATGCGGACGAAGTGCAGGCCGCCGTCGGGCGAGTAGTCGATCTGCTTGATCTCACCCTGCGGGCCGAAGGGCTTTCGCTTCCAGCCCTTCGGCAGGTAGAGGCTGAACCCGACGGGGTCCTCGTAGCGGACCCAGCTGTCCGGAACCGATCCTCCGGCCGCGTGTGTGCTCGTGGACGTCGTCGAGCCGGAGCCGTCGCCCTGCGACGGGCTGTTCCACTGCTGGAGCACCACGGCCGTGCCCCCGCCGATGATGGCCGCGAGCGCGACCACCAGGGCGAGGGTGCGCAGCCGGCGGCGCCGGCCCGAGCCGGTCGGCTGCGGGCCCGTCGCGCCTCGTCCGGCTCCGTTCTGACCGTACGGCCGGGTACCGGCCGGGGACGTCCCCCCGGCCGCGGTGCCGGCCGGCGGCGGGAGCGGTGTCCCGGGGTGCGACCCCGAGCCGCTGGCGAACGGGCCGGAGGCGGTCGTACCGGTGCCGGTCGTACCCGTGCCGGTGGCGGCCGTCCCGGTGCCCGTTCCGCTGTGGTGGTCCCGGTACGGTGCCGTCCCCCCGTACTGCGTCGGCACGTACGCCTGCGCCCCGTTGGGCCGTCGGCCCTCCGCCGCCTCGGCGAGCATGTGCTCGGCCTCGGACGCGTCGGGCCGGGCGGCCGGGTCCTTGCGCAGCAGGGCGGTGATGACCGGTTCGAGCGGACCGGCGTGCCGGAGCTCGGCGGCCTCCTCCTCGACCACGGCCTGCATGGTGGTCAGCGGGGTGGTGCGGCGGAACGGCGACCGGCCCTCCACCGCCGTGTAGAGCGTCGCGCCGAGCGCCCACAAGTCCGAGGAAGGGCCGGGGTCGTGGCCACGGACGCGCTCGGGCGCCAGGTAGTCGACCGAGCCGACGACCTCTCCGGTGCGCGTGATGGTCGTGTCGCCCTCGATCTGCGCGATGCCGAAGTCCGTGAGCAGCACGCGCCGGTCACTGCTGAGCAGGACGTTGCCCGGCTTGATGTCGCGGTGCAGGACGCCGGCGATGTGCGCGGCCCGCAGAGCCCGCAGCACCCACAGGCCGATGCGCGCCGCCTCGCGCGGCTCGACGCGCCCCTCCTCCTTGACCGCGTCGGCCAGGGAACGGCCCTCGACCAGCTCCATCACGATCCACGGACGGCCGTCGTGCTCCAGTACGTCGTGCACGGTGACGACCGCGGAGTGGTTGATCCGCGCGGCCGCCCTGGCCTCGGCCCGGGTGCGCGCCAGCAGGATCGACTGCTCGCTCTCGGAGACGTACAGGGCGGCGGTCAACTCCTTGATGGCGACCGACCGGTGCAACACCTCGTCATGCGCACGCCAAACCCGGCCCATGCCGCCACTGCCGATGGATTCGGCCAGCCGGTAGCGGCCCGCGACGAGCAGGCCCTGCATCTGATTCACGTTGCCCCGCAATGGTCTTGACAGGGTCAGCGTAAGGACCCGCCCTCACCCAGGGAACAAGCGGGGTACCACGGTGACCGCACTGTGACGGTTGTCGCCTGCCGGGACGTGAGGCAACCAGAGTGTGAACTGTGGCGTACAGGCGGCGCGCCGGTCGCTCACTTCGTCGCCTTGTACGTCGCCGCCGCCTGCTCGTACAGCCTGGTCACCTCGTCCCGATCGGACTCCGGGCCGCGCACCTGGACCACGTGGTAGCGCCCCTCGACCAGCATCGCCAGGTTGCGGACGTACAGCTCGCCCCCGTCCCCGCCGGTCCAGGTGAACTGCCCCTCGGCCATGGTCCTTCCCCCCACCTCGATCGTCTTCAGACCGGTGGAGGTGGCCCAGCTGGAGTCGCGGTACGGCTGCAACTCGCGCTCCCTCTCCCGCTGGTAGGCCATCGGATCACGGCCGTACTCCGAGGCGCTGTCCCGGCCCGCGACGACGATGAGCTCGAAGTCGCCCTTGGCGTAGACGACCTGGCCGCCGTCGCGCGTGGTGCGGTCCCAGCCCTTGGCGACGGCGACCTGGAAGCCCGCCGCGTCCTTGCGCAGGGTGAAACCTCCGGCGACATCGGGGCCGGTGGTCTGCGTCTCGGTGGTGCCTGCCGACGACGACGGGCTCTTGGCCGGCTCGGGCGAGGTCTGCTCGGGCCGTGGCTCGCTGCTGGCATCGGGCTCGGGCGCCCGGCTCGCCTCGCCGGCCGCCCCGGTACGGTCCGCGCCGTCCGTGCGCTCGCCGTCCGACTTGGGCATGAAGAGCATCGCGTAGGCGATCGCCGCGGCCATCGCGAGCAGCACCAGCACGAGCAGGGTGCGGCCGAGGCGGCGCGGGGAACCGGACTCCTTCCTGGCCCGCTTGTGCCGACCGTGGTGCGCGGGCAGCCCCGCCTTCCGCCGGCGCACCAGCTCGCCCCGGCGCCGTACGACGGGCAGCCGGCCGGCGTCCACGGGCGGCGCCGGGACGACGTGTACCCCGGCCTCCGGCTCGGGCGCCGAGCGCACCAGCGAGCGCAGCCAGCCGCGCACCTCCTCGAAGTCGAGGCGCTCGGTGGGGTCCTGACGCAGCAGCGACTCCACGACCGGCCGCAGCGGCCCGCACTCCTCGGCGTACGCGGGCGGCTCGGCGCACACCATCTGCACCAGCTCGGCCGTCGACTCCTCCGGGTAGGGCGCGTGCCCCTGCACGGCCCTGAAGAGCAGCGCGCCGAGCGCCCACAGGTCGGTGGCGGGACCGATAGGCGCGGCCAACTGCCAGTTCTCGTGGACGGGTCCGGCCTGTTCCGGCGCCCAGCGCTCGGTCACCGGCCCGACGACGGCCATCCGGGCCTGCCGCGCCCGCTCGGCGGCCAGCGCCGTGGCCGGACCGCGCCGGGGCGCGTGGGTGTCGGCGACCAGATCGTCCCACCGGGTGTGCTCGCCCCGGGACACGGTGTCCGGGGCGGGCGGGAGTGCCGCCCGCTCCCCGCCCCGCGGCGCCGGTGCGCCACCGGTCGTGCCGCGGGTCGTGGCACCGTGCCAAGCGGTCGACCGCGGACCGCCCACCCCGTAGGGGTCCGCGATCCGCCCCGGCGGTACGGCTCCGGGGGCCGTACCCTGTCCGGGGATGTACGGCGACGGCGCCGGTCCGTCGCCGTAGGGCGCGACGCCGCCGTCAGGGGCGGGGCGGGCTCCGGGCAGGGCCGCTCGCCCGCTCTGCCGCACCTCCTGCACCCGTGCGGCGGCCCGGGCACCCGCCCGGTAGGCCGCGATGGCACCGGCCCGCGCCGCCCGCGGGTCCCGGCCGTCCTCCGCCGGCCCGCGCGCCGGCACGACACGGCCACCGCCCGTGCTCTCACTCCCCGCCGAGGGCAGTCCTCCGGCCTCCCGGGCCTCTATGGCAGCGCGCCGCGCGGCCTCGGGGTCACTCGTGCCACCGGCCGGCCCAGGGGCTCCCGGCACAGCGGCGCCGTGGACCGGCCCCGCGCTCTCCGGCCCCGGTTCCCGCCCGGACTCCTCGGACGCCGGTTCCGGAACGGGGTCGTAGCCGCACAGGGCCTCCTCCGCCGCGCCCACCGCCAGCCCGGTGAGCATCACCCGGCCGTCGTCGCAGACGAGCACCGTCCGCGCGGTGATGTTCCGGTGCACCCAGCCGTGCGCGTGCAGCACCCGAAGGGCCATGAGGACGTCGGAGGCCACCTCGGCCGCCCGGTAGGGCGTCAGCGGCTTCTCGGCGAGCAGCGCCGCCAGCGGGCGCGCGGCCACCAGTTCACTGACGATCCACAGGGAACCGCCCTCGGCGAACACGTCGAAGACCTGGTCGAGCCGGGGGTGGTCGGGAATGGCCGCAGCGGCCTGCGCCGCCTCCACCGCGCGTCGCACCACCGGGTCCGCGGGCCTGCGGACGCCTCCCCGCGCGCCGCCGGGCCGCCGCCCGCCGCCGTCACGTGCCGTGAAGCCCTCGGGCAGCCCCTCCGCGTCGAGGACCTCGGCCTCGACCACCTCGGGCAACGGGACCTGCCGGACCAGGACTTCCTGTCCGCTGTAGGTGTCGAAGGCCCGGGTCTCGGTGAGTTCGTACTCGTCGGACGGCGGCAGCGGCAGGCGGTAGCGGTCGGCCAGCACCCGACCCGCGTAGTCGTCCACGTTGCCTCCCCCGGCAGCCCGGTCGGTCACATCCGTTCGCCCCACGGTCCGTTTCGGCTGCGCACGGTCCGCAAACATTTACGATACGTGCCGCAGGCAACCCGCATGCGGGGATGCGAGATCTCCCTCCCCCAACCCTGGGGTCCTCATGCTCAGGACTTGGGTTCGAAGGTTTTCGTGAGGGTCCGCCACGTCTCCTTGCGCAGCGCGTCGTCCCACGTGGACGCCTTCGCCGTGTACATCAGCGCGTACCCCTGCCGGTCGTCGACCACGAAACCCCGGTCGATGGTCCGGTACTTGGTGCCGCCGTCGGCGTAGGTGAACTCCCAGTCCGCCGTGTTCCAGTCGCGGTAGCCCACCTTCTCTATGCGGATCTTCTTGTACTGCGCGCGCACCATGAAGCGTTCCTGGTTCTTCCAGTCCGCCACGGGGTCGCCCTTGGGCGTGGACGTCCAGGCGATGAGCAGCTTCTGCCCGTCGGGCCCGGTGAAGCGGTCGCCCGCCGCACCCGTGGACTGGTACGTCCAGCCCTTGGGCAGGCCGATCGAGTACCCCTGGTCGCCCCGGTGGGTCGACTCCGCGGCGGTCCCCTTGCCGCCCGAGCCGCGCTCGTCCGAGGAACCGCTCGCCTGGCCGCCCGTCTCGCCGTCCGTGGACGGCCCGGACGGTGCCGGCTGCTTCTCCGCGCCGTCCGTGCGCGTGGCGTCGCTCTTGTCGCTCTTGGTGTCGGAGCTGCTCGACGCCGAGGCGACGGTCTTCCCGCCGCCTTCGCCGGAGGCCCCCTTCGAGCCCTTGTCGCCACCGCTGAGCACGATGGCGAGCACCGTGCCGATCACGGCGAGCACCACGACCACCGCGATGATCATCAGGGTCCGCCGCGGCACCACGTCGGTGAGCGGCGCCCGGGGCACCGGCCGCGGCGGCAGGTCCGGCGGCGGCACCACGGGCCATCCGGAACTGCGCCCCCCGGAGGCCGTCTTCGTCTCCGGCCCACTCTGCTCGCCGCCGCGCGCGGACGCCCCGGGACCCGACTGCGCCACGGACCCGCCCGTGGCCCCGGACCGGCCCGCGCCACCGCCCGAAGCGGAGGAGGCCGTACCCGCCGGCCCGGCGGCGGCCTCGTCGGCACCGGTCTCGGCGGAAGCGGACTTGGCGGCAGCGGACTTGGCGGAAGCCGCTGTCGATCCCGCGGCGGCAGGTCCCGCGGCGGCCTTGCGCACGGAACGCAGCGCGCCGCGCAACCGCTCCCCGGCCTCCTCGCCGCGCTTGCCCGCCGAACTCCCCTTGCGCGAGGACCTGTCCGGCTGTGCGGGCAGCGGCACGACCTTCGTCGCGTCCATCGCCTCGGGCTCGGCCTTCTCGGGCGCGTGCAGCACCGAGTTCAGCATGGCCCGGGCGCCCGCGACGTCGAGCCGCTGGGCGGGGTCCTTGGTGAGCAGCCCGTGGATGACGTCCTTCAGCGGACCCGCGTTCTTCGGCTCCTCCAGAGGCTCGGTCATCACGGCCGTGAGAGTCGCTATGGCCGACCCCTTGTCGTACGGCGGTGCGCCCTCCACCGCCGCGTACAGCAAGCCGCCGAGCGACCAGAGGTCGGCCGCCGGGCCCGGCTTGTGCCCGCGCGCCCGCTCCGGGGAGATGTAGGACGGCGCGCCGACGAGCATGCCGGTCGAGGTGATGGACGGGTCGCCCTCGACCTGGGCGATGCCGAAGTCGGTGAGCACGACCCGGCCGTCCTCGGCGATCAGCACGTTCGACGGCTTCACGTCACGGTGCAGGATGCCCTCGCGGTGGGCGGAGCGCAGCACGTCGAGGACCGCGAGCCCGACCTCCGCGGCACGCTTCGGCTCGAGGAGGCCGTCCTCCCGGATGACCTCGGCGAGCGACTTGCCCTCGACGAGCTCCATCACGATCCAGGGCCGGTCGTCCTCCTGCACCACGTCGAAGACCGTCACGGCGCTGTTGTTGCGGATCCGCGCGATGGCCTTGGCCTCGCGCAGCGTCCGCGTGATCAGCCGCCGCTTCTCCTCCTCGTCGATGTTCGACGGGAAGCGCAGCTCCTTGACGGCGACCGTCCGGCCGAGGGTCTCGTCCTCGGCCCGCCACACCGTGCCCATGCCGCCCCGGCCGAGCACCTTGCCCAGCCGGTAGCGCCCCGCGAGGAGACGCTCCCTGTTGTCCTGACGAGTGTCCTGACGAGATGTGCCCGCCCGCTCCGCCTCCGACATGCGTCCCCTCATACAACCCGCCCTGACAGAGCCTCCATTGTCTCTCACCCGACAAGTGCCCGGCGCCCAGGGGCCCCCTCCCGGGCGCCCGCGGCCACACCCTCCCGGAACCCGGGTGCGGCACGCCCCGCACGGCCTTGCATGATGGGCCCTGACCAGGGAGGAGCCCGTATGCCGCCGATCCGGACATTGCTGGCCCTGCCGGTGGCCGCCGCCCTGTTCGGTCTGCCGCCGGCCGACTCGTCGGCCCTGTCGATGCCGCCCACGGACGCGGTGATGCCGCTGCTGGTGACGCAGGGCGGAGCCCCGGCCGCCGCCCTCCTGGCCCGGGAGGGAGCCACCACCCGCTACGCCACGGCCGGTTCGGGCATCGCCCGGTCGGACCACTTCCGCGCCGGCAGCCTCACGAAGACGTTCGTCGCGACGGTCGTGCTGCAACTGGCCGCCGAGCACAAGCTGTCACTGTCCGACTCGGTCGAGCAGCACCTGCCCGGCCTGGTGCGGGGGGCCGGCAACGACGGTCGCGCGCTGACCCTGCGCTCCCTGCTCACTCACACCAGCGGCCTGCACGACTTCACCACGGACACCGACGGGACCGCACCCGTCACACCCCGTCAGGCCTTGAACATCGCTCTCACCCACCCTCCGGCCGAACGGGGCCGCTTCTCCTACTCGAACACCAACTACGTCCTGCTCGGCCTGGTCGTGCAGCAGGTGACCGGCCACTCGTACGCCACCGAGGCCGAACGCCGCATCCTCACTCCCCTGCGCCTGACGGGCACCTCCTTCCCCGGCTCGCGCTCCACACTGCCCTCCCCTCACGGCCGCTCCTACACGGCCGACGGAACCGACGTCACCGAAATCGACCCGCGGGTGGCCGGAGCTGCGGGCGAGCTGGTGACCACGCTCGCCGACCTCGACCGCTTCTACGGAGCCCTGCTCGGCGGTCGGCTGCTGCCCCCGCACTGGCTGCGCGAGATGCTCGACACCCGTGCCGCACATGGCGCGTACGGCATGGGGCTCTTCCCCGAGAAGCTTCCGTGCGGCACGACGGTGTGGGGGCACAACGGGCACATAACCGGCAGCTATGTGCGCACCGCGGCCGCCCTCGACGGACGGCGTGTCCTCACCTTCCGGGTGAACACGGACGCGATAGCCGATCCCGGCCTCGAACCCGCGGTGCTCGCGGCCGAGTTCTGCCCCCGCACCTCGTAGAACGACCGGGTTCCGAACGAAGATCCCGGTTCCTTACACCCGTTCGGGTGATGCGTGGCGGACACGGACCCTGTCCCCGCTGACGGACAAGGCCCGGCCACACCCGTCAGGTTCACAGCGGCACGATGTCCGGCGCTCCCAGGCGCGCCGCGTCCGCCGTCAGGTCGTCGGGCTGCCGCTGCGACTCCCGCTCGGCCTCCACCCGCTTCTGGTAGTGCTCGACCTCGCGCTCGATCTGGTCCTTGTCCCAGCCGAGCACGGACCCCATCAGCCCGGCGGCGTCGCGTGCGCTGCGGGTGCCCCGGTCGAAGGTCTCGATCGAGATGCGCGTCCGCCGGGTCAGCACGTCGTCCAGGTGCCGTGCCCCCTCGTGGGAGGCCGCGTACACGATCTCGGCGCGCAGATAGTCGTCGGCCGCGGCCAGGGGCTCGCCCAGCGACGGGTCCTCGGCGATGAGCTCGAGGAGTTCCTCGGTCATCGTCCCGTAGCGGTTCAGCAAGTGCTCGACCCGCACCACATGCAGACCGGTCCGGGCGGCGATCCGCGCCCGCGCGTTCCACATGGCCCGGTAGCCCTCGGCGCCCAGCAGCGGCACGTCCTCGGTGACGCACTCGGCGACGCGCATGTCGAGCCCGTGCACCGCCTCGTCCACCGCGTCCTTGGCCATGACCCGGTACGTCGTGTACTTGCCGCCCGCCACGACGACCAGCCCGGGCACCGGGTGTGCCACGGTGTGCTCACGCGACAGCTTGCTGGTGGCGTCCGACTCACCGGCGAGCAGCGGCCGCAGCCCCGCGTACACACCCTGGACGTCGTCCCTGGTCAGGGGCACCGCCAGCACCGAGTTCACATGTTCCAGCAGGTAGTCGATGTCCGCGCTGGAGGCCGCCGGGTGGGACTTGTCGAGGTCCCAGTCGGTGTCCGTGGTGCCGACGATCCAGTGCCGGCCCCAGGGGATGACGAACAGCACGGACTTCTCCGTGCGCAGGATCAGCCCGGTGGTGGAGTGGATCCGGTCGCGCGGCACGACCAGGTGGATGCCCTTGGACGCCCGGACGTGAAACTGACCGCGCTCCCCGACCATCGCCTGGGTGTCGTCCGTCCACACGCCGGTGGCGTTGACGACCTGCTTGGCGCGGATCTCGTACTCGCCGCCCCCCTCGACGTCCTGCACCTTCGCGCCGACGACCCGCTCGCCCTCCCGCAGGAAGCCCGTCACCCGCGCGCGGTTCGCGGCCTTGGCGCCGTACGCCACCGCCGTGCGCACGAGGTTCGTCACATACCGGGCGTCGTCCATCTGGGCGTCGTAGTACTGCAACGCGCCCACCAGCGCGCCCTTCTTCAAGCAGGGCGCCACGCGCAGGGCATGAGAGCGCGTCAGGTGGCGGTGCAGCGGGAGTCCCCGGCCGTGGCCCTTGGCCATGGACATCGCGTCGTACAGGGCGACGCCCGAACCGGCGTACAGCCGCTCCCAGCCCTTGTGCTGCAACGGGTACAGGAACGGCACCGGCTTCACCAGGTGCGGGGCGAGCCGCTCCAGCAGCAGGCCGCGCTCCTTCAGGGCCTCGCGGACGAGTGCGAAGTCGAGCATCTCCAGGTAGCGCAGGCCGCCGTGGATGAGCTTGCTGGACCGGCTGGAGGTGCCGGACGCCCAGTCACGCGCCTCGACCAGACCTGTGGACAGGCCCCGGGTCACCGCATCGAGCGCGGTGCCCGCACCCACCACGCCGGCACCCACCACCAGCACGTCCAGCTCGCGCTCGGCCATGGATGCGAGGGACTCGGCGCGCTGCGCCGGTCCGAGTGTCGCTGTCCTCACCGCTGCCTCCCGCTCGTCGGTCGCGCCGGCCGCACCCGTCGGGTGCGGCCCCGTCCGTATCCCCCTGCCCAGATTCTGACCGGGTTGCCCGACTTCAGCCACCACGGCTCCGCAGCCTGTGGACAACGCTCACGGAACGCTCACCGAAACTCGGCCGGGCAATCCCGCATATCGGTCATATTTACTCCTAGTCTGACATTGCGCTCGCCCGTCCTGTCCACAGGGCTTGCGCCTCTGTCCCACTTCGGCTATCGGGAAGGACGGCCACGCCATGCCCGCAGATCTCGCCGTCATCGGACTCGGCCCGTACGGCCTGCCCCTGGCCCAGGCCGCCGTCGCCGCAGGCATCCCCACCCTCGGCTACCGGACCGGCCCCGAGGCGGGCTCGCTCAGCCCCGCCGAACTGCGCCGGATGCTCTCGGGGGGCTTCCGGCCGACCACCGACCCCGCCGAGCTCGGCCGGGTGCGCACCGCTGTGGTCTGCGCGCCGACTCCGCCCGGAGCGGACGGCGGGCTCGACCTGAACCAGCTGGAGACGGCCGCCCGCACCCTCGCCGGCCACCTGCGCCCGCACACCACGGTGATCCTGGAGTCACCGGTGTACCCGGGGACGACGGAGGGACTCCTGCGTCCGCTCCTCGAAGAGGGCTCCGGGCTGCGGGCGGGCCGCGACTTCCACCTCGCGTACTCCCCCAGCCGCGTCGCCCCGGGCAACCGCGACGTCACGCCGGCCACCACGCCCAAGGTCATCGGCGGCCTCACCCCGGCCTGCACCGAGTCGGCCGCCGCGTTCTACGGGCGGCTGACCGACAAGGTGGTACGCGCGCGTGGACTGCGCGAGGCGGAGACCGTGCAGCTGCTGGAGACCAACTACCGGCACGTGAACATCGCCCTCGTGAACGAGATGGCGGTCCTCTGCAACGACCTGGGCGTCGACCTCTGGGACGTCGTCCGCTGCGCGGAGACCAAGCCGTACGGCTTCCAGGCCTTCCGCCCCGGCCCCGGCGTCGGCGGCCACTCCGTCCCCCAGGACCTGACGGCCGGCGGCGGACGCGGGCTGCGCATGGTGGAACTGGCCCGGGAGGTCAACCACCGCATGCCGGGCTACGTCGTCCAGCGCGCCGCCGCACTCCTCAACGAACACGGCAAGTCGGCCCGGGGCGCCCGGGTGCTCCTCCTCGGCGTCACCTACAAGCCCGACCTCGCCGACCTCCAGGGCACCCCGGCCCGCGAGATCGCCCTGCGTCTGCGCGAACTGGGCGCGGCGGTCAGCTACCACGACCCCTACGTCCCGTCCTGGAGCGTCCTCGACCACCCGGTCCCCCGTGCGGACTCCCTCTACGAGGCCGCAGCCGGCGCGGACCTGACCATCCTCCTCCAGCAGCACCGCACGTACGACCTCCAGGGCCTGTCGGTGAAGGCCCAGCTCCTTCTGGACACGCGAGGGGCGGCGCCCACGGGGGCGGCGCATCGGTTGTGAAGGGGGGCGCGTGGGATGCGTGAGCCCAGAGGGCTGGGGGCATGCGCCCCCTTCCACCGCGCCGCCCGGTGGCCCGGTGATGCCAGGACGACCCGTGCGCCCCCGAACGACAGCACGCGCCCCCTCTGAGCCATCTGGGCACGCAGAAGGGCCCGGCCACTCCCCCGAGTGACCAGGCCCTACTCAGCGTCGGAACGGATTACCGCCGGTGCTGCGAGTCCGCCACCGTCACCTCGACGCGCTGGAACTCCTTCAGCTCGCTGTAGCCGGTCGTGGACATGGCGCGGCGCAGGGCGCCGAAGAGGTTCATCGAGCCGTCGGGGGTGTGGGACGGGCCCGTCAGGATCTCCTCCAGGGTGCCGACCGTGCCGAGGGCGACCTTCTTGCCACGCGGCAGCTCCTCGTTCACCGCCTCCATGCCCCAGTGGTGGCCCTTGCCCGGCGCGTCGGTGGCGCGGGCCAGCGGGGAGCCCATCATCACCGAGTCCGCACCGCAGGCGATCGCCTTGGGCAGGTCGCCGGACCAGCCGACACCGCCGTCGGCGATCACGTGCACGTACCGGCCGCCCGACTCGTCCATGTAGTCACGGCGCGCCGCGGCCACGTCGGCGACCGCCGTCGCCATGGGGACCTGGATGCCGAGCACGTTGCGCGTGGTGTGCGCCGCGCCGCCACCGAAGCCGACGAGGACACCCGCCGCGCCGGTGCGCATCAGGTGCAGGGCCGCCGTGTACGTGGCGCAGCCGCCGACGATCACCGGCACGTCCAGCTCGTAGATGAACTGCTTCAGGTTCAGCGGCTCGTGCGCGCCGGAGACGTGCTCGGCGGAGACCGTCGTACCGCGGATGACGAAGATGTCCACGCCCGCGTCCACGACCGCCTTGGAGAACTGGGCGGTGCGCTGCGGGGAGAGCGCGGCGGCGGTGACGACGCCGGAGTCGCGCACCTCCTTGATGCGCTGCCCGATCAGCTCCTCCTTGATGGGAGCCGCGTAGATCTCCTGCAGACGGCGGGTCGCGGTCTCCGAATCCAGCTCGGCGATCTCGTCGAGCAGCGGCTGGGGGTCCTCGTAGCGCGTCCACAGGCCCTCGAGGTTCAGCACGCCGAGGCCGCCGAGCTCGCCGATGCGGATCGCGGTGGCCGGGGAGACGACCGAGTCCATGGGGGCGGCCAGGAAGGGCAGCTCGAAGCGGTAGGCGTCGATCTGCCAGGCGATCGAGACCTCCTTCGGGTCCCGGGTACGGCGGCTGGGGACGACGGCGATGTCGTCGAAGGCGTACGCCCGGCGGCCGCGCTTGCCGCGCCCGATCTCGATCTCAGTCACGTCTGTGGCCTTTCCCTGATGCGTTGCAGCGTCTTCCAGTATCGCCGACGGGCACGACGAGGGCGGCCCCGGATGCTCCGGAGCCGCCCTCGGAAGGCCGGGCCGCTACTTGCTGCGGCTGTAGTTCGGCGCCTCGACCGTCATCTGGATGTCGTGCGGGTGGCTCTCCTTGAGGCCCGCGGAGGTGATCCGGACGAAGCGGCCCTTGGTCTCCATCTCGTCGATGGAGGCGGCGCCCACATAGCCCATCGTCTGGCGCAGGCCGCCGACGAGCTGGTGCAGCACGTTGGCCAGCGGGCCGCGGTAGGGCACCTGGCCCTCGATGCCCTCGGGCACGAGCTTGTCGTCGGAGCCGACCTCGGCCTGGAAGTAGCGGTCCTTGGAGTACGACCTGGCCTGGCCGCGGGACTGCATCGCGCCGAGCGAGCCCATGCCGCGGTACGACTTGAACTGCTTGCCGTTGATGAACTGCAGCTCGCCGGGGGACTCCTCACAGCCGGCGAGGAGGCTGCCCAGCATGACCGTGTCGGCGCCGGCCGCCAGGGCCTTGCCGATGTCGCCGGAGTACTGCAGGCCGCCGTCGCCGATCAGCGGGATGCCCGCCGGACGGGCCGCGAGGGACGCCTCGTAGATGGCGGTGACCTGCGGGACGCCGATACCGGCCACCACGCGGGTGGTGCAGATCGAGCCGGGGCCCACACCCACCTTGATGCCGTCGACACCGGCGTCGATCAGCGCCTGGGCGCCGTCACGCGTGGCGACGTTGCCGCCGATCACGTCGACGCCCACGCTCGACTTGATCTTCGCCATCCAGCTGAGGGCGTTGCTGTTGTGGCCGTGCGAGGTGTCGACCACCAGGAAGTCCACACCGGCACCGGCGAGAGCCTGGGCGCGCTCCAGGGCCTCGGGGCTGGCGCCCACGGCCGCACCGACGAGCAGCCGGCCCTCGGAGTCCTTCGCCGCGTTGGGGTACTGCTCGGCCTTGACGAAGTCCTTGACCGTGATGAGGCCCTTGAGGACGCCCGCGTCGTCGACCAGCGGAAGCTTCTCGATCTTGTGGCGGCGCAGCAGCTCCATGGCGTCCGCGCCGGAGATGCCGACCTTCCCGGTGACCAGCGGCATCGGGGTCATGACCTCGCGCACCTGACGCGTGCGGTCCGACTCGAAGGCCATGTCGCGGTTGGTGACGATGCCGAGCAGCTTCTTGTTGCCGTCGGTGACGGGCACACCGCTGATGCGGAACTTGGCGCACAGGGCGTCGGCCTCGGCGAGCGTGGCGTCGGGGTGCACCGTGATCGGGTCGGTGACCATGCCGGACTCGGAGCGCTTGACCAGGTCGACCTGGTTCACCTGGTCCTCGACGGACAGGTTGCGGTGCAGCACGCCGACGCCGCCCTGGCGGGCCATCGCGATCGCCATGCGGGACTCGGTCACCTTGTCCATCGCCGCCGAGAGCAGCGGGATGTTGACCCGGACGTTGCGGGAGATGCGGGACGAGGTGTCGACCGCGTTGGGGAGCACCTCGGATGCACCCGGCAGCAGCAGCACGTCGTCGTAGGTCAGCCCGAGTGTCGCGAATTTACCGGGCACTCCGTCGACGTTGGCAGTCATGACACCTTCCCCAAATGGCCTTGATCGGTGCGGATGTCCATGCTAACGGGAAGCAGGGCTGTCTCATTCCACGGTTCCGCCCGGCTCCGGGCTTCGTATGTTCGTACGGAAGCGGCGCACCGCCTGTTCAACTGAGGGGTTCTCCAAGCAGGGCTACTGCTCGGCCAGGGCCCGCAGCCGGCTCAGCGCCCTGTGCTGAGCCACCCGGACCGCACCGGGTGACATTCCCAACATCTGGCCGGTCTCCTCGGCCGTGAGTCCCACCGCGATCCGCAGCAGCAGCAGCTCCCGCTGGTTCTCGGGGAGGTTGGCCAGCAGTTTCTTGGCCCATTCCGCGTCGCTGCTGAGCAGGGCACGCTCCTCCGGGCCGAGGGAGTCGTCCGGACGCTCGGGCATCTCGTCGGAGGGGACGGCCGTCGAGCCGGGGTGGCGCATCGCCGCGCGCTGCAGGTCGGCGACCTTGTGGGCGGCGATGGCGAAGACGAACGCCTCGAAGGGGCGGCCGGTGTCCCGGTAGCGGGGCAGCGCGAGGAGCACCGCCACGCAGACCTCCTGGGCGAGGTCCTCCACGAAGTGCCGCGCGTCGCCCGGCAGACGGGACAGACGGGTGCGGCAGTAGCGCAGGGCCAGGGGGTGGACATGGGCGAGCAGGTCGTGCGTGGCCTGCTCGTCCCCGTCGACGGCGCGGTGGACGAGCGCACCGATCGCGCCCTGGGCATGGGCTGCCTCGTCGTCGCGCATCGGTCCATGGTGCCTTGCGGCCGCCGGGTCCGCGGCACCGCGCCCGTTGTTGTGCACTGAAGCGTTATGAGCAGGTGCGCCGGCACTCATCCCCTGCGCCCTCCCCTTCCGCTCGACCGACTCGTCCCCGAGGAACTCCACACCCTCAAGGATGCGGCATCCGCGGCGAAACGAGCAGCGGGCACCCTGTGGGCTCCGGGCCCACCCGCGCCCACCTGGCGTTCCGCGCCCGCACCGGGATCGCTGGGACCTGTCGTTCGGATCGTCCCGGGGACGTGGGTCCTCGCTCGCACCCTGCCGGGCCCTCGATCTCGCCCCGGCGGGCACGGATCCCCGGCGCCGCCGTCGGCCACCGGCTCCGACGCGTGTGGGTGCGGCTCCCGCGGGGGCATCCAGGTGCCCCCGCTCTTCCGCCGGGGCCGGAGCCCCCGCCTCGGAACCGGCCCGGTCCGGGGGACGGGCGCAATCCGAACAACAGGTCCTAGCGCACCAGACCCCACCGGAAACCGAGCGCCACGGCGTGGGCCCTGTCCGAGGCGCCGAGCTTCTTGAACAGGCGCCGGGCGTGCGTCTTGACGGTGTCCTCGGAGAGGAACAGCTCGCGGCCGATCTCGGCGTTCGAGCGGCCGTGACTCATGCCCTCGAGGACCTGGATCTCACGCGCGGTGAGCGTGGGCGCAGCGCCCATCTCGGCCGAGCGCAGCCGCCGCGGGGCGAGCCGCCAGGTCGGGTCGGCCAGGGCCTGGGTCACCGTCGCGCGCAGTTCCGCGCGGGAGGCGTCCTTGTGCAGATAGCCGCGGGCACCGGCGGCGACCGCAAGGGCCACGCCGTCCAGGTCCTCGGCGACGGTGAGCATGATGATGCGCGCACCGGGGTCGGCCGACAGCAGCCGCCGGACCGTCTCGACGCCGCCCAGTCCGGGCATGCGTACGTCCATCAGAATCAGGTCCGAGCGGTCGGCCCCCCAGCGGCGGAGGACTTCCTCGCCGTTGGCCGCCGTCGTCACGCGCTCTACGCCGGGCACGGTCGCCACCGCACGACGGAGCGCCTCTCGGGCAAGCGGGGAGTCGTCGCAGACGAGGACGGATGTCATGACCGCCCTCCGCAGCTGATGCGCGTCACCTTGAGCCTCCAGGCTGGTACGAAATCGTCACCTGTGCGGTCGACCGTCTCGGACGCGGGCCCGAGCACTTGTTCCTTCAACCGCCTCGCACTCTCAACGACGGTCACTCGAAAGAGTTACGGGGGCGGCTGCCCTCTTCGGCACTCTACGTGAGGGGACGGACACGGCGGAGACACGCACAGCAGACCCTCGAACTTTCATCACAAGCCATGCCCCATTCAGACCCATTTCTTCCGCTTTGCCAGTGTCTGGAGCTAGATTCGCAATGAGTCATATTTTCATCTCCTTAGATCGTAGTTGTACGGTCATAGACACCGGATCCGCCCAGAACGGCAACAAGGGGTCACGTAATGGCAGATTTCTCCCGCCTTCCCGGACCGAACGCGGACCTGTGGGACTGGCAGCTGCTGGCTGCCTGTCGCGGGGTGGACAGCTCGCTCTTCTTCCATCCGGAGGGTGAGCGCGGTGCGGCGAGGAGCGCTCGTGAGAACTCGGCCAAAGAGGTCTGCATGAGGTGCCCGGTACGCGCCGAGTGCGCTGCTCACGCCCTGGCGGTGCGTGAGCCGTACGGCGTGTGGGGCGGGCTGACCGAGGACGAGCGCGAAGAGCTCATGGGGCGGGCGCGCAACCGGCTGGTGTCGGCGTCGGCATCGGGCGGGCACACCGCCTCGCACGACTGAAGGAACGTTTCTGCGAAGGGCACGCGCGCGCGTGCCGTTGGAATTTGACGCGACTCGGCCGCTACGGGCGGCGGGCGGCCCGGGCCAGCTGGTCGAGTGTCGCCGCCACGGCGGGCACCTGTGCGAGGTCGGGCAGGGTGAGCGCGACGATCTCCCGCCGCACCGCCGGTTCGAGCCGTACGGCGCGCACCCCCCGGGGCCGGACCGACTCGACGGCCAGCTGGGGAAGGACGGCCACGCCCAGGCCGGCACCGACGAGGCCGACCACCGCCGGGTAGTCGTCGGTCGCGAAGTCGATGCGCGGGGTGAAGCCGGCCGCCGCGCACACCTCGACCAGCTGTCCACGGCAGCGCGGGCAGCCCGCGATCCACGGCTCCCCGGTGAGCTCGCCGATCGCGACGGACTCCGCGCCCGCGAGCCGGTGACGCTCCGGCACGAGCGCGACCAGCCGGTCCGACAGCAGCGGCCGTACGACGAGGTCGTCCCACTCCCCCGCGCCGGCCGCCCCCTCGTAGCGGAACGCGAGCGCCACGTCGCAGTCGCCCTCGCGCAGCAGGCCGACGGACGCGGGTGGCTCGGCCTCCTCCAGGAAGACCCGGGTACCGGGGTGCGCCTCGCGCAGCGCGGCGAGGGCCGTGGGGACGAGGGTGGAGCTGCCGCTGGGGAAGGAGACGAGCCGGACCCGGCCCGCGCGCAGCCCGGCGATGGCGGCGACCTCCTCCTCCGCTGCCGTGAGCCCCGAGAGGATCCCGGCGGCGTGCCGCACCAGGGCCTCGCCGGCCTGGGTCAGGCGCATCTCTCGTCCGGTGCGGATCAGCAGCGGCGTGCCGACGGAGGTTTCCAGGGCCTTCATCTGCTGGCTGACGGCGGGCTGGGTGCAGCCCAGCTCGCGGCCGGCGGCGGAGAAGGAGCCGGTGGTCGCGACGGCGCGCAGGACACGGAGATGACGAGCTTCGATCACCCTTAGAGGATAAGTCACTCTTTGATGTCACGGACGATAATGCTTCGACGCTTTGAGGTCCGGTCGCCTACCGTGCGGGCATGGAGCTTCTGTCAGTGAATCTGGGCCGTGCGGTGGCGGTGCCCTACACGGACAACCCGGAGGGCGTGACCGGGATCGACAAGCGGCCGGTGGACGGGCCGGTGCGGGTTTTCGCGCCCGGCCCCAAGGGCACGGGCGGGAGCGGGCTGGCCGGGGACGCGGTGTGCAAGCTCGAGCACCACGGCGGCGACGACCAGGCGGTCTACGCCATGGCCCGTGAGGACCTGGACGAGTGGGAGCGCGAGCTGGGCAGGGCGCTGCCCGACGGCGCGTTCGGCGAGAACCTCACGACCCGTGGCCTGGACGTGTCCGGTGCCCTGATCGGTGAGCGCTGGCGGATCGGGCCCGAGGTGGTGCTGGAGGTCACGTCCGGGCGGATCCCGTGCCGTACGTTCCAGGGCCACATGGGCGAGAAGGGCTGGGTGAAGCGGTTCACGCAGCGCGGGGCGCCGGGGGCGTACCTGCGGGTGATCGTGCCCGGGGAGGTCAGAGCGGGCGATGCCGTCGAGATCGTGCACCGGCCGGGCCACGAGGTGACCGTGGCCCTGCAGTTCCGCGCGGTGACGACCGAGCGGACGCTGCTGCCGAGGGTCCTGGCGGCGGGCCGGGCCCTGCACCCGGAGGTGCTGCGGACTGCCCGGGAGTACGAGGAGAAGTACGGGGCCTGATCGCCGCTCACCACGCCCGTCTCCACGGACCCTTCACCACGGACGGCCCCATGGGGAAGCGGATGCACGCAGTCCGTGTCACTAACCTTCTGCCATGACAACGGCTCTGATTACGGGATCGACGGCAGGCATCGGGGCCGCGTTCGCGCGGCGACTGGCGGCGGACGGACACAACCTGGTGCTGGTGGCCCGCGACACCAAGCGGCTGCGGGAACAGGCGACCGAGCTGCACGACCGGCACGGCATCGAGGCGGAGGTGCTGACGGCCGACCTGGCCGAGGACGGGGGCATCGAGGCGGTGGCCGGACGCCTCGGCGACCGCAAGAACCCCGTCGACCTGCTGATCAACAACGCCGGGTTCGGCAACAAGGGCCGCTATCTGGACGTCTCCATGGCCGACGAGCTGCGGATGCTGAAGGTGCACTGCGAGGCGGTGCTGCGGCTGACGTCGGCGGCGACCGTGGCGATGCGCGAGCGCGGCCGCGGCGGCGTCGTCAACGTCGCGTCGGTGGCCGCCTTCGTCCCGCGCGGCACCTACGGCGCCTCCAAGGCCTGGGTCGTGCAGTTCACGCAGGGCGCGGCCCGCGACCTGGCCGGCAGCGGAGTACGGCTGATGGCGCTCTGCCCGGGGTTCGTGCGCACCGAGTTCCACGAGCGGGCCGGGATGGGCACCGACAACATCCCGCGCTGGATGTGGCTCGACGCGGACAAGCTGGTGGCGGCGGCGCTGCACGATCTGGCGCGCGGCAAGACGCTGTCGATCCCGGACCCGCGCTACAAGGCGCTGATGGGGGCGGCGAAGCTGGTGCCGCGCGGGATGCTCGGGGCCGTTTCCTCCAGGACGGGCCGGAAGTACGGGCCGCAGTAACCGCGGGCGGCCCGGCCCGGCCGGCTGCTCCCCTCCCCGTCGGCCACCGTGCACCGGGAGGCAGCCGGGCCTCCCCCTTGGGACAATGAAGCTGTTTCAGCCGGACCCAGGGGGGCCGGAGGCGAGGCCATGACCTTCGTACAGCTCATCGAATGCAGGACCAGCCGGCTCGACGAGATGAACCGGCTGATGGACCGGTGGGTCGAACAGACCAAGGGGAAGCGGACCGCGTCGCACAGTGTGGTGGCCAAGGACCGGGCCGACGCCTCGCACATCGTGGAGATCGTGGAGTTCCCGTCGTACGAGGAGGCGATGCGCAACTCCGGGCTGCCGGAGACCGACCGGATCTTCCAGGACATGGTGGCGCTCTGCGAGGAGGCGCCGACCTTCACGGACCTGGACGTGGTGCGGGACGAGCAGCTGTACGCGGCCACCGCGCGCAGGTTCTTCGAGGTCGTGCCGGGCAAGGGGGCCGCGCCGCCGCTCAACGACGTGTTCATCGAGGACTACCACGACCACGATCCCGCCAATGTGCAGGACGTCATCGGGCTGGACGCGGTCCGGCGCGAGGTGGAGGTGTGGCGGGGCGGCTTCGACTTCTCGTTCACCATCGAGGACCAGATGGCGCAAGGTGACCGGGTGTGCACCCGGTGGACCTTCCACGGGCGGCACACCGGCGAGTTCCTCGGGATCCCGCCGACCGGGCAGGAGGTCACCATGACCGGGACGACCGTCCACCGCTGCACTCCGGACGGGAAGATCGCCGAGGGCTGGTGGCAGTACGACCGGCTGGGGCTGATGCAGCAGCTGGGGGTGCTGGAGCCCTTGGAGCTCTGACGTCGGGGGCTCCTCCGGGCGGCAGCCCCGTGGGGAGACGCGCACACGACGCTGTGCGGTGACCACAGCGCTACATGGCCCGGCGCCGTCGGCATGACGGCCAGGCCTCACAGAGCTGCCGCAGCCGAGACGGCCGGGCGCCGGTTCCGCTGCTGTGCCGGCCCCGCCGCTGTGGGGCGCGAGCGGCGCGTACAGCGCAAGCGCCCATCGGGTGCCGGGGCACTCAATGCGCACCGGCCATCTCGGCAAGAGGCGAGCCCGCGGGTTCGCTCACGCCCGTGAGCACGGGCGCGGGAGGTAGGCAGCGAGCGCGTGCGGATCCCACGGCAGACGCTCTCGGGGATACCGACGCACCGCGAGACGCGCAACATCTCACACGTGACGTCTCGTCATTCTCAGCTGTCATCAATGCAGTTGAGTACTTCCCCAGGACTCCGGACAGGTGACGTACAAGCTGCTATACATCCCATACGGTCCGTAATCAGCAGGGGGTGGGGATCGGGTGGATCCGATTTCGGCGGCGCTGCTCGTGTCTCTGGTGAGCGGCGTCGGTGGCGCCGCAGGCACGCAGGCCTGGGCGGCTCTCGGCAGCCTGGTGCGTCAGCCGTTCCGGGGAGCGGATCAGCCACCGTCCGTGGAACCGGTCCCAGCGGTGCGGGAACTGGAAGATCTCGAAGAGAGCCCCCAGGACATGGGCCGGGCGCAGGCGCTCGCCGAGGTGTTGCAGCGTCGGGCGGCCCTCGACTCGGGTTTCGCGCGTTCTCTCACGTCGTGGCTGGATGAGGCGAGAGCCGTGTCGGTGGGGAGCGGGGATGTGCACAACACCGTCAGCGGCGGCTCCCAGGGCAATGTCCTCCAAGTCCGGGACCTGAACGGGTCCGTGACATTCGGGGCCCCTGCCGCACCGGACGCGGGCTCCCGGGGGCGGACGGATTGAGCGGCCTGTGACCTCGACGTCAATGCGCGAAACCGGTCTTGCCCCAAAGGTTCGAGTGCGATAACTGCCGCATCAAAACCAACACCACGATCCCGGAGAACTCGCTCGGGCGTTTAGATCATTACATCAGCCTCAGAAAAAAATGAAACCAGCCAAAGTCACTCGACCGTGCAATTCGGCCGCGGGGAATCTTGACGTGCCACACTCGTCAATCTCTAATCTATACGCACGCCGACATTGTCATCCAGGCAGGGGGAAGAGGATGAAACTCACCAGGCTGTACAAGGATCAGAGCTCGGGTGGAAACGGCTGCCCGACGGTCTACCTGGGCGAGTCAGGTGAACTGGTCATCCAGGGCAGCATCGTGGACAGTGCCACCTTAGCGGAACTGGAGAACGTCCTACCGGGAGAGAGCGCCGTGCGCATCTCCGCGGACGTCGTGGCCGGTGCCATGGAGCGGTACCACGGCCTGCGCAGTGAGGGGCAGTAGGTGGGACGCCGGTTCTCCTCCTTGGCGGACGCGGAATTCAACCGACTGTTCAGGGACTTCAGGTTCACCGCCTACCGCCTGGAAGCACTCCAGCGGTATGACGTGACCTATGAGCAGAACGAGTTCTCACGCTTCCTGGCGGGCGAGTCGAGGGGGGAGTTTCCCGGTATCGCGGAGTGGATCGACGGAACCGTCAGTAAGGCGGTGGCAGCGGGCAAGACCCTGAGCCGGGTGCATGTCGTAGAACTGCCGATGTCCGACTACGTCCGCTTCGAATGCGCCTGGGCGTACGAGCACACAGTAGAGGCGGGGGAGGACGTACGGATTCTTCCTGTTTCCCGGCAGGCATGGCCGGCGGAGCTGCCGCACTACGACTACTGGCTCTTCGATTCCTCGCAACTGGTGGCCATGTACTACGAGGAGGACGGGCGCTTCTCGTCCGCCGAGATCATCGACGACCCGCGACGAGTCGTCGAGGCGAACTACTGGCGTGACGTGGCCCAGGCGGTCGCTGTTCCCTACCGGGACTTCGCCCGCACCCACCAAAATCAACTGTGTGTCCCGGCCTGAGTGGACCGCGCGAGCGACGGGGGCCTGACCGGACCGATGGCCGACGATCCGACATCCGTCTCGAACGAGTTCTCCGGTGGCGACAGTGACGTCGTGGTCCAGGCCGGGACCGTACACGGTGGCCTGCACCTGCACGGTCCCGCGCGCACCTTCCCCCCGCCCCGTCAGCTTCCTTACGGGGTACCGGGATTCGTCAACCGCGCGCACGAGCTGGCGATGCTGGACGCCCTGCACCCACGGCCCGCGGACGAACGTGACGTCGGGCCGGCCGTCGTCACGACAATCATCGGGGGCCCGGGCGTGGGGAAGACCGCGCTGGCACTGCACTGGGCGCACAAGGTCCGCCGACACTTCGTGGACGGCGATCTGTACATCGACATGCGCGGATACAACAGCGGCAGCGCGCTCGGACCCGAGCAGGCCCTGACCGCCTTCCTCCGAAGCCTCGGCGTGGAGGCCGATCGCATTCCGATCGACGAACAGGAATGCGCGGCCTTGTTTCGGTCGATGGTCTACGGAAAAAAGCTCCTGATACTCATCGACAATGTTTCGTCGGTCAAGCAGATCAGGCAGGTCATTCCGGCCTCACACTCCAGTCTCGTACTGATCACCAGCCGCAACAGACTCTCCGGTCTCGTGGCGAGGGAGGGAGCAGCGCGTGTGACTCTCGACGTACTGTCGCTCCAGCAGTCCGTGCGGCTTCTGCGTGAGGTGATCGGGCCGTCACGGGTCGACGCGGAGCCCGAGGCCGCCCGGCGAGTGGCTCAGCTCTGCGGCTGTCTCCCCCTGGCACTCCGCGTGGTGGGGGAACGCGCTGCCGGTCGTTCCCTGCTGCCGCTGGGTGAGCTCGTGGACGAACTCCTCCAGGAACAGGAGTTCCTCGACGCCCTGGCCGATCGGGAGGACGAGCTCAGCGATGTGCGCGCCGTCTTCTCGTGGTCCTACAGAGCGCTCCCGGAGGACGACCGGAGAGCTTTCCGCCTGTTGGGTCTGCACGAGGGAAAAGTGCTGTGCTGCAGTTCCGCGGCGGCACTGCTCGCGGTCACCCCGGCAGTCGCGCGGCGAAGACTGGGCGCACTCGCCGACGTCCATCTCCTCCAGGAGACCGCGAGGGACAGATACCGCATGCACGATCTGCTGCGTTCCTACGCGGTGGAGCAGTTGTCGGCCGACGAACCACGGGAGGAGCGGACCCGCGCTGTCCGCCGGGTTCTCACCTGGTACCTGTTGAGCGCCGACGCGGGCCGAAAGGCGATCCTCCCGCACTCCCACTCCATTCCCTTGGTGCCTGCGGGCGACCAGGTGCGCCCGGTCGAGTGTTTCGGAGCGGCCGCCGACGCGATGCGGTGGTTCGACACCGAACGCGACAACCTGCTCTCCGCCCTGCGTCAGGCGGTCGCCTGGGGTCAGTACGACATCGCGTGGATGCTGCCCGTGGTGGCAGACGGCTTCTTCGAACTCGGGGCCAACTGGTCGGATTGGAAGCACGTACACGAGCTCGGTCTGGACGCAGCGCGTCTGATCGGCAATCCGCTGGGCGAGGCGTCGAACCTCTTGTCCCTGGGTGATGTGCACTGGCGGTCCGGCGCGTATGACGTATCCGTCGACAACTACCAGCGCGCCGCGGAGCTCAGCCAGGAGATCGACGACCCTTGGATGCTGGGGTTCTCGCTGCGAGGCCTGGGGCTGGTGGCACTGGAGCAGGGCGATCCCGGCGCCGAGTCGCACTTCGAGGCCGCCCTGGCCGTGTTCCGCGAGCACGGCGTCAGGAGGGGCGAGGGAATGAGTCTGCTCAGCCTCGCGGAGTGCGCCCGTGGCCGCGACGAGTACGCCGAGGCCGCCGCGCTCTGCCGTCAGGCCACCGGCATCTTCCATGCGATCGGCGACCGCTGGAGCGAGGCCTGGGGTGCGCTCCCCCTCGCCGACAGTCTCGGCGAGCTGGGTGAGTTCTCCGAAGCGGAGGACCACCTCGGGCGGGCCCTGACCATCTTCCGCGAGTTCACCGACCGGCGCAGCGAGGCGTCGACGCTCTCTCGCCTGGGCGACGTGACCTCGGCGCGCGGCGAGCCGGATGCCGCGCGACGTTTCTGGACGCAGGCCGCGGCTCTGTACGAGGAACTCGGCGACGGGCTGGCCGATGTTCTGCGGAGGCGGGCGGAGGATGTCCCGGTCTCGGAGGTCGGGGAGGGTGAGGGCGGCGGTGGCCGAGCCGGGTGAGGTCGTGGTCGAGGGCTGCGCAAAGGAGTCGGCCGCCGACTGGTTCCACCGGATCTGCGAGGTGCACGACGGCGTCTTCTCGGCCGAGCCGTTCGCCTGGGTCCCGGAGATGTCACCGGCGCACGAGGCGGAACTCCGGGGTCTGATGGAGGTCGCGGGCTTCCGCCTGGTCTTGGCCCGGCAGCAGGACCGTCTCCTCGGATACGCCTACGGCCATCCGCTGCCCGTCGGCCACGGCTGGTGGGGCGACTTCGACCGGACGCTCCCCGCCGGCCTGGTTGCGGAATGGCCGGGCCGGACCTTCGCCGTCATCAGCCTGGCGGTCCTCCCCGAACGGCGTGGCCGTGGCACGGGCAGGCGCCTCATGGAGGAACTCCTGCACGACCGCGAGGAGCAGCGCGCGATCTTGTCGGTGCAGCCCACCGCCCTCGCGGCGCAGCGTCTCTACCGGCAGTGGGGATGGACGAAGGCCGGCAGGAAGGGCCCGCTGTCCGGCGTGACACCGCCCTGCTGGGACATCTACGTGCGGGAGCTGGGCATTGCGCCCCAGTAGGAGGCCGCCGTCTCCGGTCAGGCCCTGCACGGGCACCCCCGCTGCTCGGTGCGCGCACCGGCCGCTCCCCGGATGTCGGCCGTGGCTCTTGGGGGGTGACCGCGGTATCCGCCGATGCGCACGGGATCCCGGCCTTCGTCGGACACGGCGGCGGCGCGCGCTCGTACTCCTCGTGCCGGACGGTGAGCCTGGCGATCCGTGCGAGGGCCGCGATGAGCAGTGGGCGTTGCTGCGAAGCGGTGTGCCGAGCGCATGCCGGCGGCGAATGCACCGCAGAGCAGACGCCTGACACGCACCGGGAGAGCCCGGGCGCACTGCTTCGCTCTCGTCACGCCCCTTCCTGCCGCCGTACCGCACTGAGACGGGAACGCAACTCGGCTTCACCGCCCATTCGACGATGGGTGCCCACGGCGACTGGATGAGCCGGTACATCGGGAAGGTCGCCACCGCGAATGCACCGACCGCCACGGCCACAAGACACGCCACCGCGACGTCCGGATCAGCCGGCTGGGCCGGCACCCCGAGCCAGGCCAGGCAGACGACCGTGACAGCCACCTGCGCCATCATGACCACAACCCAGAGAATCCCGAGCGTGAACCGAACCGCGGCTATCAAGATGCCTGCGCTCGCCGTGACGCCTTGCTCCTCGACCAGCCGGCGCACGGCGGCGCGACGCTCGGCGGCCGGCTGCTCCAGCATCGCGGTCACCTCCGGCTCGACCTGCTCGACCAGCCGACTCACCCAGCCCTGGATCGTCCGTTGATAGGACGCGACCTCCAGACCGGCGGCGATGAGAATCACCGGCGCCACAGCGGCCGAGGTCGCAGCGAACGGCTCCGTCATCTGCATGCGGGCAGCATGCCCACATCCCACCCGCTGCCAAAGGCACGTTGCGGAAGAGTGACATGGCCGTACGAGAGGCAGGCGCGGAGTGGTGGGGCGGCCCCGGCGGGTTCGGCACCGCCGCCGAACCCGCCGTACGGCACCTGGTGGAACAGGGCTGTCCGGAGCGCGACTCGGGCCTTCGTTCATCGGGCCGGAGGCAAACGCCGTTTCGGGCAATACGGTGAGGGCCCGGCGCCCCTTACGGGGTGCCGGGCCCTCACTCAGGCTCTGGCGACCTTGGTCGTCAGTGGGCGTGGCCGTGGCCGTGGCCCGCGGCGGCCGGCTCCTCCTCTTCCTTCTTCTCGACGACCAGGGTCTCGGTCGTGAGCAGGAGGGAGGCGATGGAGGCGGCGTTCTCCAGGGCGGAGCGGGTGACCTTGACCGGGTCGATGACGCCGGCCTTCACCAGGTCGCCGTACTCGCCGGTGGCAGCGTTGAAGCCCTGGCCCTTGTCGAGCTCGGCGACCTTGGAGGTGATGACGTAGCCCTCGAGGCCGGCGTTCTCGGCGATCCAGCGCAGCGGCTCGACGGCGGCCTTGCGGACGACCGCGACACCCGTGGCCTCGTCGCCGGTCTTGCCGAGGTTGCCCTCGAGGACCTTGACGGCGTGGACCAGCGCGGAGCCACCACCGGAGACGATGCCCTCCTCGACCGCGGCGCGGGTCGCGGAGATGGCGTCCTCCAGACGGTGCTTGCGCTCCTTGAGCTCGACCTCGGTGGCGGCACCCACGCGGATGACGCACACGCCGCCGGCCAGCTTCGCGAGGCGCTCCTGGAGCTTCTCGCGGTCCCAGTCGGAGTCGGTGGTCTCGATCTCGGCCTTGATCTGGGCGACGCGGCCGTGCACGTCGTCCTTCTTGCCGGCGCCGTCGACGATGGTGGTGTCGTCCTTGGTGACGGTGACGCGGCGGGCGGAGCCGAGGACGTCCAGGCCGACCTGGTCGAGCTTGAGGCCGACCTCCTCGGAGACGACCGTGGCGCCGGTGAGGACGGCCATGTCCTGCAGCATCGCCTTGCGGCGGTCGCCGAAGCCCGGGGCCTTCACCGCGACGGCGTTGAAGGTGCCGCGGATCTTGTTCACGACGAGGGTGGACAGGGCCTCGCCCTCGACGTCCTCGGCGATGATCAGCAGCGGCTTGGAGGCGTTGGCCTGGATGACCTTCTCCAGCAGCGGCAGCAGGTCCGCGATGGCGGAGATCTTGCCCTGCGTGATGAGGATGTACGGGTCGTCCAGGACGGCTTCCATGCGCTCCTGGTCCGTCACGAAGTACGGCGACAGGTAGCCCTTGTCGAAGGCCATGCCCTCGGTGAAGTCCAGCTCCAGGCCGAAGGTGTTGGACTCCTCGACGGTGATGACGCCGTCCTTGCCGACCTTGTCCATCGCCTCGGCGATGAGCTCGCCGACCTGCGTGTCCTGGGCGGACAGACCGGCGACGGCGGCGATGTCGGACTTCTCGTCGATCGGCCGGGCGGTCGCGAGGAGCTCCTCGGAGACCGCGGCGACGGCGGCGTCGATGCCCTTCTTCAGGGCGGCCGGGGAGGCACCGGCGGCGACGTTCTTCAGGCCCTCGCGCACGAGCGCCTGGGCGAGCACGGTCGCGGTGGTCGTACCGTCACCCGCGATGTCGTTGGTCTTGGTCGCCACCTCCTTGACCAGCTGGGCACCGAGGTTCTCGTACGGGTCCTCGACCTCGACCTCACGGGCGATGGTCACACCGTCGTTGGTGATGGTGGGAGCGCCGAACTTCTTGTCGATGACGACATTGCGGCCCTTGGGGCCGATCGTCACCTTGACCGTGTCGGCAAGCTTGTTGACGCCGCGCTCGAGGGCGCGACGGGCGTCCTCGTCGAACTTCAGGATCTTCGCCATGGGAGCGTGAGCCCTCTTCCGGAATCTGGGATATACGGCACTGCGCCCCGGGCGCCCGGCTTATTGGCGATCGCGGGGGCCAGGGGCGCAGTTCGAAGCAAGGTGCTTGGGGTGAATTACTTCTCGACGATCGCGAGCACGTCGCGGGCCGAGAGGACGAGGTACTCCTCGCCGTTGTACTTCACCTCGGTGCCGCCGTACTTGCTGTAGAGCACGACGTCGCCGACGGAGACGTCGAGCGGAAGACGGTTGCCGTCCTCGAAGCGGCCCGGGCCCACGGCCAGGACGACGCCCTCCTGGGGCTTCTCCTTGGCGGTGTCCGGGATGACCAGGCCAGAGGCGGTGGTCTGCTCGGCGTCGAGCGGCTGGACCACGATGCGGTCCTCGAGCGGCTTGATGGCAACCTTGGAGCTGGTGGTCGTCACGATCCGACCTCCCCCTTCGGAGATCTCACGGGGTTAACTGTCTGAGGTGGCGACCAGGTGGATCCGTCGTCGCGGGTGCCGGACCTGCCCGTCGCTGTGTTGGCACTCTCCTAGGGGGAGTGCCAGAGCCGAGACTATGACTGCGATTAGCACTCGGTCAAGCGGACTGCTAATTGCCGACGGCGCGTCGTGCGGGTGCCCGCTCCAGGTGGTCCTCGAGCCGCCCCACGCGCAGCCCCCGTTCCCCGATCTCCCGCAGCAGGCGCTCGGTCCGTTCCGTGAGGGTCAGGGACCCGGTCTCGCCGGACGGCACCGAGACGATGTCGCCCGCCCGCAGACCGTGCGCGCCCCGGGTGTACGTCAGTTCGCCGTCGGCGCCCAGGGACGCGCGCCACAGGACGACCGCGGTGATGCCGCAGTCGCCGGCGGCGCGCAGGGTCGTGGTGTCGTAGGTGCCGTAGGGCGGGCGGAGGAGCCGGGGGGTGACGCCGAAGCGGGAGCGGAGTTTGTGCTGCTGGCCGCAGATCTCGGCGCGCTGTCCGGCGTACGGCAGGCCGCGCAGGGCGGGGTGGTCGAGGGTGTGGTTCTGGAGGGACGCGCCGACCGCGCGCAGCCGGGCGAAGTGGCCGTAGCCGGGTCCCACGACGCTGTCCGTGAGGAACATGCTGACCGGGAGCCGCCGTTCGCGGACGAGGCCGATGAAGCGGGGGTCGCGTTCGGCGCCGTCGTCGTAGGTGAGGAAGACGACGGGCTCGCGGGTGGGGACGTGGTCCACGACGGGCGGCAGCCGGCGCGGGTCGCTCACCTCGGGTGCCGGGTCCCGGGCGCGGCCGTCGGCGGTGCCCGGCCGCTCCCCCGGAGCCCCGGCGCAGCCGGTCAGCAGGGCCGCGCACAGCAGGGCGGCGGCCGGCCGCCTCACAGGTAGTCCTCCAGCCGCGCCACCGTGTAGCCCTGGGCCGCGACCTTGTTCAGGAAGCGGCGGACCATGTCGGCCATCGTGCCCTTCCACTGGTCGCGGCCCCGGAAGTGCGTGAGGACGATGTCGCCCGGGCGCAGCTTCCGGCCCCCGTCGCGGTACTCCCAGTGGTCGGCGAAGACCTCCTCGTTCCACAGCGGCACGTAGGCGATGCCGCAGGCCTTGGCGGCGCGCAGGGTCGCCCGGTCGTAGCTGCCGTAGGGCGGGCGGAAGAGCGTGGGGCGGGTGCCGAAGCGCCTCTCCATGTAGCGCTGCATGCCGCAGATCTCGCGCACCTGCGCCCGGTACGACAGGCCCCGCAGATTGGGGTGGTACAGGGTGTGGTTGTGCAGCGCCACGCCCTTGGACTGCATCCGCCGGAAGTAGCCGGGGTCGTCCTTGACCAGGTAGCCGCTGAGGAAGGCGCTGTACGGCACGTCGAGGTCGGTCATCATCCGCAGGAACGCGGGGTCCTTCTCGGCTCCGTCGTCGATGGTGAGGAAGACGACCTTGTCGCGGGTGGGGATCCTCGTGAAGACGGGCGGGAGGTCCAGCTCCCGGTGGCCGTCCACCTCGAAGCCCTTGCGGGTCCTGATCCTCGGCTTGGCCACGGGCGCGGGCGGGGCGACTGACGGGGTCCTGCGCAGGTCCCAGCGGTGTGCGGCGGCGGCCCGGGCGGCGTGCGCGGCGCGCAGCTTGGTGGCGTAGGAGTCGAGCGCGCGGGCCGGGGGCGCGTCGAGGGGCTGCTGGCCGCCGGCCGGGGTGACCTGGTCGCCGCCGTCCTGCGCGCAGCCGGAGGCGATGGCGGCGAGGACGAGCACGGCGAGGACGATCCGTGCGCCGGCGGGCACCCGCCCCCATGCCCGGCTTTCATCGTTTTGTACGACTGCTCGCATGGTGCCGGATCCTCGCAGCCCCCTCCCGGCGATCCCGCCCGACACCGCGGCCGGCGCCCCCACCATCCTCCGACTGGCCCACACCGGCCGGGCTCCGGGAGCGGCCGCGGCCCCCTCCGGCAGCACCCACCGGCCACGGGTCTCCCTGCCCGTTCGCAGCACCCGGCCGGCGGCACCCCCTCTTCCGCCGTGGCCGACAATGATCCGGTGAACGACCTCGACCTCCTCCTCACCCCCGAAGGCAGCGCCCTCCTCGACGAGGTGCGGGACACCGACCCGGCGCGGGAGCTGGCCGTCGCGACCCGGCTGCGCCGCGAGCACCCCGCCGAACTCGTGTCGGCGGCGCTCGGCCAGGCACGGCTGCGGCAGCGGGCGGTGGCCAAGTTCGGGGCCGAGGACGCGGGCCGGATGTTCTTCACGCCGAACGGGGTCGAGCAGTCGACGCGGGCGAGCGTGGGGGCCTACCGGGCCCGGCGGATGGCCGAGTCGGGCATCACCTCGGTCGCCGACCTGTGCTGCGGCATCGGCGGTGACGCGATCGCGCTGGCCCGCGCCGGAATCCGCGTCCTGGCCGTGGACCGGGACCCGCAGACGGCCGCCGCGGCCCGGGCCAACGCCGAGGCGCTGGGCCTGGCCGGCCTCGTCGAGGTACGCGAGGCCGACGTCACGGAGGTGGACACGGCCGGTTTTGACGCCGTGTTCGTCGACCCCGCCCGGCGCGGCGGCCGCGGCCGGATCTTCGACCCCGAGGCGTACTCGCCGCCGCTGTCCTGGGCGGTCTCCGCCGCCCGCCGGGCGCCCCACGCCGCTCTGAAGATCGCCCCCGGCGTCCCGCACGAGGCGGTCCCCGAGGACGCCGAGGCCGAGTGGATCTCCGACGGCGGGGACGTCAAGGAGGCCGTGCTGTGGTTCGGCACCGAGCCGGGGGCGGTCCGGGCGACCCTCCTGCCCGGCCCCCGCAGCCTGCTCTCCCGCGGCCTGCCCGACCCGGACGTCCGCCCGCCCGGCCGCTACCTCTACGAGCCCGACGGCGCCGTCATCCGGGCCCACCTGGTCGCCGAAGTGGCCGACCAGGTAGGCGGCGGCCTGCTCGACGCGACCATCGCGTACGTCACGGGCGACACCCTGCGCCCGACCCCGTACGCCACGGCCTACGAGATCACCGACCACCTGCCCTTCAACGTCAAGAGGCTGAAGGCCCTCCTGCGGGAGCGGCAGGTCGGCACGCTGACCGTGAAGAAGCGGGGCTCGGCGGTCGAGCCGGAGGAGCTCCGCAGGAAGGTCAAGCCGCAGGGCCCGCACGCGGCGACGGTGTTCCTGACCCGGGTCGCGGGGGCCCCGGCGATGCTCATCGGGCACCCCGCCTGACCTTCAGGACGGCTCGGCCGCCCTCCGCAGCAGCAGGTCCCGCTCCCTCGCGTTCCGGGTGAGCGACGCCGCCCGCTCGAACTCCGCCCGGGCCTCCGCCGTGCGGCCGAGACGGGCCAGGAGATCGCCGCGGACGCTGGGCAGCAGGTGGTAGTCCCGCAGGGCCGGGTCGCCGGCCAGGGCGTCGACGAGGACGAGGGCCGGGGCCGGGCCCTCGGACATCGAGACGGCCACCGCACGGTTCAGCTCCACGACCGGCGACGGGGAGCGGGCGGCCAGAAGGCCGTAGAGGGTGGCGATGCGGGCCCAGTCGGTCTCCTCGTAGGTGTACGCGTGCGCGTGGCAGGCGGCGATGGCCGCTTGCAGGGTGTACGGGCCCGGGCCGCCGGAGGAGGTGGCCTCGGCCCGGCCCAGCGCGGCGAAACCGCGGGCGATGAGCATGCGGTTCCAGCGGGAGCGGTTCTGGTCCTTCAACAGGACCGGCTCGCCGGAGGGGCCGGTACGGGCCGCGGTCCGGGAGGCCTGGAGCTCCAGCAGCGCGGTGAGGCCGTGCACCTCGGATTCCTTCGGCATCAGGGCCGAGAGCACCCGGGCCAGGCGCAGGGCGTCCTCGCACAGGGACGGGCGCAGCCAGTCGTCGCCCGCCGTGGCGGCGTACCCCTCACGGACCGTCGGTGACGGACAGCTGACCGCCCTCCCAGGTCACCCGGGTGCCGTCCGAAGTCGGCGTCAGCCCGGCCGTGTCGAGCATGACCCCGGCCTTGGTGATCTCCTCCAGCAGCTTGCCCATCCGCTCCATGAGCTCGGGGCTCGGCCCCTCGGCGGGGGCGTTCTTCTCGTCGATGCGGATCAGGGTGAGAAAGCGCGGCATGGTGACTCCTCGGGGTCTTCGGAAGCGGGGCTCTTCCCCGCTCTCACCCCTGCGTCGATCGGGGGGCCGCCGGATCGACACACGCGCCGGATCTTCTTCGACGTTTTTCGACGTCCTTCTCCGGGGCATGTTGCCGCAGGTCAGCGCAGCGACTCCCACAGCTTCCCGGCCTGCGGCTCCGCTGCCACCACCCGGTTGGGATCCGACGGCGCCTGTACCACCGGCATCGTCACCGTCCGCACCCCGCTCGCCGAGAGGCCCTTGAGGCTCTGCCCGAGACGGGTCAGTTCGGCGAGGGAGTCCAGGCCGGTGTCGGCGGTGAGGCCGGCGGTGACCGTGTCGGCGACGCGGTACAGCTCGGCCGGGTCGGTGAGCAGGTCCTGGGAGGCGATCTGCTCCAGCAGGGCCTTCACCAGCTGCTGCTGGAGGCCTATGCGGCCCAGGTCGCTGCCGTCGCCTATGCCGTGCCGGGTGCGGGCGAACGCGAGGGCCCGGGTGCCGTCCAGGTGGTGGGTGCCCGCCTTCAGCCGGAGGTGGCTGTCCTCGTCGGTGATGTCCTCGTCCGTGGTGACGGTGACACCGCCGAGCGCGTCGACCAGCCGGGCGAAACCCGAGAAGTCGATTTCGAGGTAGTGGTCCATGCGGACGTTCGTCAGCGCCTCGACCGTCTTCACCGCGCAGACCGGGCCGCCCACCTCGTACGCGCTGTTGAACATCGCGAGGCGGGCGACTCGTGTCGAGCCACCGGAGGGGCGAGGGCAGGACGGGCGGGTGACCAGGGTGTCACGCGGGATGCTCACCACCGTCGCGGTGGTCCGCCCCGCGTCCAGGTGGACGACCATCGCCGTGTCGGAACGGGCGCCCGAACTGTCGCCGCCGCCGAGCCTGCGGTTCTCCTCGCCGCTGCGCGAGTCGGAGCCCAGGACCAGGATGTTGAGGGCCTCGCTCGGCAGGGCCGATGCCGAGGGCGAGGGTGTGGTCACCCGCTTCGCCGGCCGGTTGTCGCCCAGTGCGCCGTCGATGTCGACGCCGGTGATGTTGTCGCTGAGATGCCAGTAGGCCCAGCCGGCCGCTCCGGCAGCCAGCACCAGCGTCCCCGCCAGAATCAGGCCGGCCGTCTTCAGTGCTCGCGACCGCCGGCCGGCTTCCGAGCCCTCGTCCCCGTGGTGTCCCGTCACGGGCAGGAACATAAGTCCGATTTTTGACGGGCAGGGAGCTCAGGGCGTTCTTTCTTCGGAAATTCTCAGATTTCAAGGCCCGAAGCCCGTCGAAAGTTTCGGCAGTGCAGCCGATTCGCTTCGGCTCGATGCGGGGCGTCCGGGAACAGCCGTCGACGCAGCCCCTAGCGTTCCGCGGGCCCCGTCGTGCTGCTGCGCACCACCAGGCTCGTCGCCAGCTCCACCCGGGTCGCCGCCGGGGTCCCCTCGTCCCGCCCGAGGTCGAGGACCAGCTTGGCCGCCGCCTCGGCCATCTCGGTCAGCGGCTGCCGTACGGTCGTCAGCGGCGGCCCGACCAGGGGAGCCACCGGCAGATCGTCGAACCCGACCACGCTCAGGTCCTCGGGAATGCGCAGCCCCAGCTCGCGCGCCGCCTCGTACAGCCCGAGCGCCTGAAGGTCGTTCCCGGCGAAGACCGCGGTCGGCCGGTCCGGGCGGCGCAGCAGCTCCAGGCCGAGCCGGTAGCCGGCCTCGTGATGGAAGTCGCCGCTCGCGATCAGGGCGGGGTCCACCGGCAGTCCGGCCGTCTCCAGCGCGGCCCGGTAGCCGTCGATCCGGGCCCGGCTGCACATCATCTGCGAGGGCCCGCTGATCGCGCCGATCCTGCGATGCCCCAGCTCGACCAGGTGCCGGGTGGCGGCGAGACCGCCCTGCCAGTTGGTCGCGCCGATCGACGGCACGTCGGCGCCCGGGTCGCCGGCCGGGTCCATCACCACGAACGGGATGGAGCGGCTGGTCAGCAGCGCCCGCTGCGACTCGTCGAGCCCGGACAGGACCAGGATCACGCCGTGCGGCCGGCGCGCGGCGACCTGGTCGGCCCAGGTCCGCCCGGGGGTGAGCCGCCCCGCACTCTCGGACAGCACCACGCTGAGCCCGGCGTCCCGGGCCACGTTCTCCACGCCCCGGATGACCTCCATCGCCCAGGCGCTCTCCAGCTCGTGGAAGACGAGGTCGATCAGGGGCGAGCGGGTCGCCTCGGCGCGGCGGCGCCGGTAGCCGTGCGCACGCAGCAGGTCCTCGACGCGGGACCGGGTGGCCGGGGCGACGTCGGCCCGGCCGTTGAGGACCTTCGAAACAGTCGGCGCGGAGACGCCCGCCTCACGGGCGATCTCGGCGAGCGTCGCGGTCTGCGCGGTGCGCCCCTCTGTCCGGGTCTGCGTCCGGCTTTCAACGGGCTCCGGGGATGTCATGGCGGCGATCGTAACCCTGCGGGCCCCCTTGACGAAGTCCTCGCACCGCCATAGGTTCCCGGAACATTCGAAGTTCATAACGAAACATTCGATGATTCGTTCGTGAGAGGGCCGTCCGTCCACCCGACAGGAGCTTCATGACCACCGCGCCCTGGCGTGACCCCGCGCTGCCCGCCGCCGCCCGCGTCGACGACCTGCTCTCCCGGATGACCCTGGAGGAGAAGACCGCCCAGCTGTACGGCGTGTGGGTGGGCGCCGCGACGGACGGCGACGGGGTCGCCCCGCATCAGCACGACATGACCGTCGAGTCCTCCGACGAGGAATGGGCCGAGCTGATCACCCACGGCCTGGGTCAGCTCACGCGCTCCTTCGGCACCGCCCCCGTGGCCCCGGCGCTGGGCGCGCAGGCCCTGGCGAGCGCCCAGCGCCGTATCGCCGGGGCCGGGCGGTTCGGCATCCCGGCGATCGCGCACGAGGAGTGCCTGGCCGGCTTCACCGCCTGGCAGGCCACGGCGTACCCGGTCCCGCTGGCCTGGGGCGCGACCTGGGATCCGCCGCTGGTCGAGGAGATGGCCCGCCGCGTCGGCGACGACCTGCGCTCGGCCGGTGTCCACCAGGGCCTTGCACCCGTGCTGGACGTCGTACGCGATCCGCGCTGGGGCCGTGTGGAGGAGACGATCGGCGAGGACCCGTACCTGGTCGGCACGCTCGGCACCGCGTACGTGCGGGGCCTGGAGTCGGCCGGGGTCGTCGCCACGCTCAAGCACTTCGCCGGGTACGCCTCCTCGGCCGGCGCCCGCAATCTCGCCCCGGTGCGGGCGGGTGTCCGCGAGTTCGCCGACGTCACCCTGCCGCCCTTCGAGATGGCTCTGCGCGAGGGCGGCGCCCGTTCGGTGATGGCCGCCTATACCGAGACGGACGGCGTCCCGGCCTCCGCGGACCCCGGGCTGCTGACTCATCTCCTGCGCGAGGAGTGGGGCTTCACCGGCACGGTCGTCGCCGACTACTTCGGCATCGGCTTCCTCCAGAGCCTCCACCGGGTCGCCGCCACCCCCGCCGAGGCGGCTCACGCGGCCCTCGCCGCCGGCATCGACGTCGAACTGCCCACCGTCAACTGCTACGGCCGGCCACTGCTGGAGGCGGTCCGCTCGGGCGGGATCCCCGAGGAGCTGGTGGACCGCGCGGCCCGCCGCGTGCTGCTCCAGAAGTGCGAGCTGGGCCTGCTGGACGAGGACTGGGCCCCGGAGCCGCCCGCCGGGATCGACCTCGATTCCACGGGCAACCGCATCCTCGCGCGCCGCATGGCCGAGGAGTCGGTGGTCCTGCTCGACAACCCCGGCGGCCTGCTCCCGCTGGCCCCCGACACCCGCATCGCGGTGGTCGGCCCGCGGGCGGCCGACGCCCTGGCCATGCTGGGCTGCTACTCGTTCCCCTCCCACGTCCTCACCCACTACCCCGGGGTGCCGGCCGGCATCGAGATCCCGACCGTGCTGGACGCCCTGCGCACCGAACTCCCCGACGCCAAGGTGACGTTCGCGCAGGGCTGCGACGTGACGGACCCGGACACCGGGGGATTCGAGGAGGCGATCGCCCGCACGGCCGAGGCGGACGTGTGCGTGGCGGTGCTCGGCGACCGGGCGGGCCTGTTCGGCCGCGGCACCTCGGGCGAGGGCTGCGACGCGACGGACCTCGGCCTGCCGGGCGTCCAGGGGGAGCTGCTGGACGCGCTGGTCGCCACGGGCGTCCCCGTGGTGCTGGTGCTGCTGACCGGCCGCCCCTACGCCCTGGGCCGCTGGCACGGCCGCCTCGGCGCGGTCGTCCAGGCGTTCTTCCCCGGCGAGGAGGGCGGCCCGGCGGTGGCGGGCGTCCTCTCCGGCCGTGTGAACCCCTCGGGGCGCCTGCCCGTCAGCGTCCCGCGGGTCCCCGGCGGGCAGCCCTGGACCTACCTCCAGCCACCCCTGGGGCTGGCGGGCGAGGTCAGCAACCTCGACCCCACCCCGCTGTACGCCTTCGGCCACGGCGGGTCGTACACGGCGTTCACCTGGGAGGTGCCCGCCGACACCCGGCCGGTCGAGATCGGCACGGACGGCTCGTACGAGGTGTCGGTGACTGTCCGCAACACGGGTGCTCGCGAGGCCGCGGAGGTGGTGCAGCTGTATCTGCACGACCCGGTGGCGTCTGTGACGCGCCCCGACATGCGGCTGATCGGCTACCAGCGTGTGACGGCGGCCCCGGGCGACGCGGCTCGGGTGACCTTCCGCTTCCACGCCGACCTGTCGTCCTTCACCGACCGCTCGGGCCGCCGGGTGGTCGAGCCGGGCGCCCTGGAACTGAGGCTGGCGGCGTCGAGCGCGGACGTGCGGCACACCGCGCACCTCACCCTGACGGGCCCGGTCCGGGTGCTCGGCCCCGACCGGCGGCTGCGCTGCGAGACCGAGGTGTCCTAGTGCCGGCCCCGGTCAGTTGTCGGTGACCGACTCGAACCGCCACCGGTGCACCGCCCGCGTGACCAGTTCCCCGTCCGGCTCCGGCAGTTCGGGCAGCTCGGCGTCGTAGGGCGCGTCCCACCAGGTGATGACGAGGACCCGGTCCTGCGGTGCCCGGAAGATCTCCCGGCGCAGGGGCTCCCGCACGAGCTCCTGCGCCCGCGCCCAGGCCAGCAGTTCCTCGCCCCGGCCGTCGGCCGCCCGGGCCTCCCACATCAACGCGACCGTCACGAGTAGAGGTTCTCCTTGCTGACCTCGTGCACATGGTCGTGGTCGTGCCCGGGCACGTGCGGCTCGGTCACCGGCAGGGACGAGTCCGCCGACAGGTCCCAGGCCGACGCCACCCGGTTCCGGGCGACCATCTCGGCGCCCAGGGCGGCGACCATCGCGCCGTTGTCCGTGCACAGCTTGGGCCGCGGCACGCGCAGCCGGATGCCGGCGGCCTCGCAGCGCTCCTGGGCGAGGACGCGCAGCCGGGAGTTGGCGGCCACGCCGCCGCCGATCATCAGGTGGTCCACGCCCTCGTCCTTGCAGGCCCGGACGGCCTTGCGGGTCAGCACGTCCACGACCGCCTCCTGGAAGGACGCCGCCACGTCCCGCACCGGCACCTCCTCCCCCGCCGCCCGCTTGGCCTCGATCCAGCGCGCCACGGCGGTCTTCAGCCCCGAGAAGGAGAAGTCGTAGGCCGGGTCGCGCGGGCCGGTCAGACCCCGGGGGAAGGCGATCGCGTCGGGGTCGCCCTCCTTCGCGTACCGGTCGATGACCGGGCCGCCCGGGAAGCCGAGGTTCAGCACGCGGGCGATCTTGTCGAAGGCCTCGCCGGCCGCGTCGTCGATGGTGGCGCCCATCGGGCGGACGTCGGAGGTGATGTCCGAGGACAGCAGCAGCGAGGAGTGCCCGCCGGAGACCAGCAGGGCCATGGTCGGCTCGGGCAGCGCGCCGTGCTCCAGCTGGTCCACGCAGATGTGCGAGGCGAGGTGGTTGACGCCGTAGAGCGGCTTGCCGAGCGCGTACGCGTAGGCCTTCGCCGCGGAGACGCCGACCAGCAGGGCACCGGCGAGACCGGGACCGGCGGTGACGGCGATGCCGTCGAGGTTGCGGGCGGTGACGCCCGCCTCCTTCAGGGCGCGGTCGATGGTGGGGACCATCGCCTCCAGGTGGGCGCGGCTCGCGACCTCCGGGACGACACCGCCGAAGCGGGCGTGCTCGTCGACGCTGGAGGCGACGGCGTCGGCCAGCAGAGTGGTGCCCCGGACGATGCCGACGCCGGTCTCGTCGCAGGAGGTCTCGATTCCCAGTACGAGGGGTTCGTCAGCCATTGATCTCGGTTCCTTGTACGGAGTTCTCGGGGGCGGTCAGGCGCATCACCAGGGCGTCCACGTTTCCGGGCTGGTAGTAGCCGCGCCGGACGCCGATGGGTTCAAAGCCGAAGCGCTCGTACAGCTTCTGTGCGCGGACGTTGTCGACCCGGCACTCCAGCATCACCTCGGCGCACTCGAAGGTGGTGGCCGCCCGCAGCAGTTCGGCCAGCAGCCGTCCGCCGAGGCCGGTGCCCCACAGGTCGCGGGAGACCGCGATGGTCTGCACGTCGGCCTGCTCGCCGGTGGCGACCAGACCCGCGTACCCGACGATCCGGGAGCCGGCCTCGGCGACCACGTACCGCCGGTTGGCGCCGGGTCCGCGCGCGTGGGCGAGCTCGGACCAGAACATGCCCCGGGACCAGGCGTCCTCGGGGAACAGCTCCCGTTCCAGTTCCAGTACGGGGTCGATGTCCCACCAGCGCATCTCACGCAGCGTGCACGTCACGAGTTCGGTCACTTGGGGGTGACCACCTTGTAGTTCTTGGGGACCTGGGCGTCGGGGCGGCGCAGGTACAGCGGCCGGGGCGCGGGCAGTTCCTCGCCGGCGGCCAGTTTCTCCGCGGCCAGCCGGGCGAGGGCGGCGGCGGACACGTGCTCCGGCTCGTGCGCCTTGGGGAAGGTGTCGGGGTACAGCAGCGCGCCCGCGCCGACCGCGGGCAGCCCCTCGACCTGCTCGGCGATGTCGGCGGGCCGGTCCACGGCCGGGTCGGTGACCCGGGTGCGGGAGTCGGAGTAGCGGGCCCAGTACACCTCCTTGCGGCGGGCGTCGGTGGCGACGACGAACGGCACCTGGAGGTCGGCGGCGTAGGCGAGGCCGTCCAGGGTGCACACGCCGTGCACGGGGACGCCCAGGGCGAGTCCGAAGGTGTCGGCGGTCATCAGGCCGACGCGCAGCCCGGTGTACGGTCCCGGGCCGATCCCGGCGACGATCCCGGTGACGGCGTCGAGCCGCAGACCGGCCTCGGCGAACACCCGGTCGATCGCCGGCAGCAGCAGTTCCCCGTGCCGCCGTGCGTCGACCTGACTCGACGAGGCGATGACGTCGCGTCCGTCGTGCAGGGCGACGGTGACGGCGGGCGTGGCGGTATCCAGAGCGAGCAAGAGCACGCAAACAGCCTACGGCTCCCGGGGGCCCGGCACGGTCGCACCTGTCGGGTCGTCACCTGCTGCTACCGTCACCTACCGTCACGACAGGGACGTACGACGTGAGGTGGACGCCGGTGACAGCCAGCAGCTCGGGAATCGTGGCCGGGCTCACCGCCGCGGCCCTCGCGACGGTCGGCTACCTCGCCCACGAGGCCGCCGAGACCGTCCCGGCCGGCCTGGGCAGGGCGGCGCACGCGGACGTCGCCCCGGCGCCCGGTACGTCGAAGGCGCCCCAGGTCAAGCGGGACGCCACCGCCCTGCCAGCCGACTCGGGGAAGGGCGCCCGGGTCGTGTACTCGTTGCGCCGCGACCGGGTGTGGCTGGTCGCGGGAGGCGAGGCGGTCAGCCGTACGTTCGTGGTCGACCCGAGCGCGGTGGACCCGGCCCCGGGCAGGTACTCGGTGACGTCCCGCTCGAACGCGGTCACCGGTTCCGACGGTGTCCCGGTCGAGCACGTGGTGCGCTTCGCCAGTGTGGACGGCGTGGTCGTCGGCTTCAGCGCGGCCGTGAAGGAGCCGGCCGGCCGCGCCCCCGACCCGAAGGTCCGCACGGGCGGCATCCGCGAATCCCGCGCGGACGGCGACGCGATGTGGGCGTTCGCGACGATCGGCCGGACGGTCGTCGTCGTCCCCTAGGCGTCCTGCGAGGGATCAGAGGATCTCAGGCCGCTTCGCGGTGTGCGCAGGCCCGCTCGGCGAGTTCCGGCTCGGGTGCGCGCGGCGGTGTGGAGAGCAGCGCCGCCGCCTCACCGGCCGCCAGCAGGTCGCGCATGGACACCCCGGCGACCGCGAACCGCTGCGGCTGCCCCTTGCTCTCTGTAGCCGACATGGACGCCTCCCGAAGGACCGGGGCACACGTGGTTAGGTACACCTAACCACTGACTGGATACCATGTGACCACGCGCAAGACGCCGGGCGCAACATCTTGCCGACGTCTTGTCGGAACGTTCATCAAAAGACCGCACACCGGGACCCACCGGGGGCTTCAGGCGGCGAGCACGCTCAGATCCGCCTCGGCCCAGCGTTCCCCCACACCGGTGAGCGTCATCTGCCGGACCTCGTCGGTCGTGTCGCCCACCGCGCGGTGGATCACCACCTGGAGCCGGTCCTCGGTCAGCTCCTCGACCTTGCCCTCGCCCCACTCCACGACGACCACGGAGTCGGGCAGCGAGACGTCGAGGTCGAGGTCCTCCATCTCGTCGAGCCCGCCGGAGAGCCGGTAGGCGTCGACGTGGACCAGCGGCGGCCCGTCGCCCAGCGCGGGGTGCACCCGGGCGATCACGAACGTCGGCGAGGTGACGGCCCCGCGCACGCCGAGCCCCTCGCCCAGGCCGCGGGTCAGCGTCGTCTTGCCCGCGCCGAGCTCCCCGCTGAGCATCACCAGGTCACCGGCGCGCAGGAGTTTCGCGAGCCGGCGGCCCAGCTCCCGCATCTGCTCGGGGGACGTGACGACGATCTGGACGGAGCCGGGCTCAGCCGGGCTGTGCGGTGCTGGTGCTTCCATAGCCCTTCACGGTAGCCCCTGCGGGCACGGCACCCGTGCGGGTGAGCAGGTCGGCGAGGCGGTCGGTGACCACTTCCGGGTGTTCCAGCATCACCAGGTGCCCCGCGTCCGGCACCAGCACCAGCTCGGCGTCCGGCAGCAGATCGGCGATGGCCTCGCTGTGCTCACTCGGCGTGACCAGGTCCTGCACCCCGGCCAGCACGAGCACCGGCAGGTCCGCCAGATGGGCGAGCGCCTCGGTCTTGTCGTGGTCGTTGAACGCCGGGTAGTACTCGGCGACCACGTCGATCGGGGTGCTCTCGATCATCCGCTCGGCGAACCGGGCGACGGCCGGGTCGACGTCCCGGGAGGCGAAGGAGTACCGCTTGATGACCCCGGCGAACAGGTCCGCGGTCGCCCGGCGGCCCTTCTCCACCAGCTCGGCCCGCTGTCCCAGCACCTTCAGCACCCCGGGCAGCACCCGCCGCACCGCGTTGACCCCGGCGACGGGCAGGCCGTAGTTGACCTCGCCGAGCCGCCCGGACGACGTCCCCACGAAGGCGACCCCGACGACCCGCTCGCGGATCAGCTCCGGGTACTGGTCGGCCAGCGCCATCACCGTCATGCCGCCCATGGAGTGCCCCACGAGCACCAGCGGCCCCTCGGGCGCCGCCGCGTCGATGACGGCCTTCAGGTCCCGGCCCAGCTGCTCGATCGTGATCGGCTCGTCGTCCCGCGTCTGGGCCACGCCCCGCCCGGAGCGGCCGTGGCTGCGCTGGTCCCAGTGCACGGTCCGTACGACGCCCCGCAGGGCCGCCCGCTGGAAGTGCCAGGAGTCCTGGCTGAGGCAGTAGCCGTGGCTGAAGACGACGGTGACGGGAGCGGGTGACTTGCGGCCGAACAGCCGTCGGCGGCGCGGGCCGATGGCGGCGGGGGCGGCCTCCGCGTCGAGGTCGTCGACCTCGTAGTAGAGCTCCGTGCCGTCGTCGGCGAACGCCTTGCCGGGCATGCCCCGCAGCGAGCCGTAGGGTCCCGCCGAGTCCAGGGCGAGCCGGGCTTTCTGCCGCATGCCGCGGCCGACCGTCATCCGCTCCAGGGCGACACCGGCGGCCGCGCCCGCGGCCACCACGCCTATCGCCACGCCGGCGATGCCGGTCGCCCGGCGCCAGCCTCCCGCCGCCCCCGCGGCGGAGGCCGCGACGGCCGCGGAGGCGACGTCCGCGACGACCTCCGCACTGCTCTCGCTCACGTACCGCTCCTCTTCGCCGGGGTGCCGATCGGGTGACTCGCCGGGTCGGGTGATGCCGATGTTGCTGTGGTGACTGTCGTTTCTCGCGTGACCGGTTCTCTGTGCGAGTTACCCGTCCTGTTCCTCATTCACATAGACGCGAGGAACGCGCGTTCCGATCCGGGTCACGATTTCGTAGGCGATGGTTCCGGCCGCCTGCGCCCAGTCCTCCGCGGTGGGCTCGCCCCGGTCCCCCGGCCCGAAGAGGACCGCCCGGGTCCCCGCCGCCGGCTCGTCGCCCCCCAGGTCGACCACGAACTGGTCCATGGCGACCCGCCCGGCGATCGTGCGCCACTTGCCCTCGACCAGGACCGGACCGGCCGAGGAGGCGTGCCGCGGGATGCCGTCCGCGTAGCCCAGCGGGACCAGGCCGAGGGTCGTCGGGCCGGGTGTCACGTACCGGTGGCCGTAGCTGACGCCGTGCCCGCCCGGTACGTGTTTGACCAGGGCCAGCGAGGCGGACAGGGTCATCACCGGCCGCAGCCCGAAGTCGGCCGGGGTGCCGAGCTCGGGGCTGGGCGAGATGCCGTAGGTGGCGATGCCGGTGCGGACCAGGTCGAAGTGGCTCTCGGGGAGCGTGAGGGTGGCCGGGGAGTTGGCGATGTGCCGGACCTCGGGACGCACGCCCCGCTCCTCGGCGTACGCGACCATGTCCCGGAACACGTCGAGCTGGGCGGCGATGGAGGGGTGCCCGGGTTCGTCGGCGCAGGCGAAGTGCGACCACAGTCCCGTGACGCGCAACAGCCCCTCGGCCTCGGCGCGCAGCGCCGCGGAGACGAGCGCGGCCCAGTCGTCCCCGGGCTGGCACCCGTTGCGTCCGAGCCCGGTGTCGGCCTTCAGCTGCACCCGGGCGGGCCGGTCGGCTCCCCTGGCCGCCTCGACGACCTCCTCCAGGGCCCACATACCGCTGACGGACACGTCGAGCTCGGCGTCGATCGCCTCGCGCCACGGCCCTCCGGGCGTCCACAGCCAGCACATGATGCGGCCCGGCAGCCCGGCGGCCCGCAGGGCGAGGGCCTCCTCCGGCGTGGCCGTGCCCAGCCAGGTCGCTCCCGCGGCGACGGCCGCACGGGCGCACGGCACAGCCCCGTGGCCGTACGCCTCGGACTTCACCACGGCCATCACGGCCGCGCCCGGCGCATGGGCACGCAGGGCCCGCACATTGGCCCGCAGTGCCGCCAGGTCGATCTCGGCCCGGGCCCGCAGGGGGGCGGTCGGGGCTGTTCTCTCGCTCATCGCGCCCAGTGTCTCAGAGGCCTCCGACGGCGGGCCGCCTCCGTACCTCTGTGCGTCACCCGGGGCGAGTTCGAACCGACCGGCGGTGGGGAGGGGGCCCGGGACCACGGCGGGGGCGGGGCGACACGACGCGGGCCATCGAGCGGACGGCGGTGCGCAGGGGCGTACGGGAGAGGTCACGCGGCGCGGTCGGTCGGGCCCGTGCCGCCATCGGAGTGGTCCTGCCGGTGTTCAGGCCGGCCTCGACCGGCCCGCCCCCCTCGGTCCTCACCCCAGAACGTTCCGCCATGCCGCCGGGATCGCCTCGGCGACATCGTGCGCCCCCACCGGCGCCCCGTCCGCCGCCAGCCGCCCGGCCAGCCCGTGCAGATACGCCCCCGCACTCCCCGCGTCGACCGCGGACAGCCCTGCCGCCAGCAAGGACCCGCACAGCCCCGACAGCACGTCCCCGCTCCCGGCCGTGGCCAGCCACCCCGTCCCGGTCGGGTTCACCCGTACCGCGCCGCCTCCCGAGTCGGCCACGAGCGTCGTGGAGCCCTTCAGCAGCACGGTGGCGCCGTAGCGCCGCGCCAGCTCCCGGACCGCGGACAGCCGGCCGCCCTCGACCTCGCCCCGTTCCACTCCCAGCAGCGCGGCCGCCTCCCCCGCGTGGGGTGTCATCAGCGTCGGCGCCCGCCGCCCCCGCACGACCTCCGCGTCCGCCAGCCGCAGCCCGTCGGCGTCGATCAGCACCGGCACGTCCGCCGCCAGCGCCTCCGCCACCGTCACGGCGTCGTCCCCGGCCCCCGGTCCGACGACCCATGCCTGCACCCGCCCGGCGTGCTTCGGCCCCCGGTCCGACACGAGCGTCTCGGGAAACCGCGCGATGACCGCGTCCCCGGCCGGCCCGACGTACCGCACGGCCCCGGCGCCGCCGCGCAGCGCCCCGGCGACGGCGAGCACGGCTGCCCCCGGATAGCGCGCGGACCCGGCGGCGATCCCGACCACGCCCCGCCGGTACTTGTCGCTCTCCGCCCCCGGCACCGGCAGCGACCGGGCCGCGTCCACGTGCTGCAACGCCTCCAGCTCCGGTTCGGGCGGCAGCTCCAGCCCGATGCCGACCAGGCGCACCGACCCCGCGTGCTCCCGGGCGGGGTCGATCAGGAGCCCCGGCTTGTGCGTGCCGAAGGTGACCGTCAGGTCGGCCCGCACGGCGTCCCCGTGCACCTCCCCGGTGTCGGCGTCGACACCGCTCGGCAGGTCGACGGCGACCACGGCGGCCCGCGACCGTGCGGCGGCGGCCGCCAACGGCACCGCTTCCGGCCGCAGCCCGCCCTTCCCGCCGATCCCGACGATCCCGTCGACGACGAGGTCCGCGCCCTCGACGAGCGCCTCGCCCTCACCGGTACCCGCGACCCGGCCCCCGGCGCGCCGCAACGCCGCGAGCCCCGCGGCGTGCGCCCGTTCCGGCGCGAGCAGCACCGCTGTGACCCCGGCCCCCCGTCGGGCCAGCCGGGCCCCGGCGTACAGGGCGTCACCGCCGTTGTCGCCACTGCCGACCAGCAGCACGACCCTGCTCCCGTACACCCGCCCCAGCAGGTCGGCGCAGGCCGCGGCGAGCCCGGCGGCGGCGCGTTGCATCAGCGCCCCCTCCGGCAGCCGCGCCATCAGCTCCCGTTCGGCGTTCCGGACCGTCTCCACGCTGTACGCAGTACGCATGCGGTCGAGTTTCCCGCAGGACCGCCGGGCCACTCCCCCTCACACGCACCTCGCGCGTCCCGCCCCTCGGCGGACCGTGCCGCTTCGTCCAGTCGATCAGGCTGAGGGGCAACCCCGGCCGTGCGTCCGGCCGGACGTTCATCAGCGGTGGCGCGTGGGCGGGCAGCCCGTCCGTGCACCTGACCGAAAGGCTGCGCAGCGCCCCGGGGTGCAAGGCCCACGTGATTCCCGTCGGTCACGACATCGCCCGCCGGGACCCGCACAGCCTCGCGGCCGTTCCCGGCGCGCTGCCGTACGGCTCCCCGCGTTCCGGCTCCTGACCGAGGTGCCCGCCGGCCTGCCGCGACACCACGAGCGGGCCCTCCGGGCAGCCGGGCATGCGCACCGCGGCCGACGAGATCATCCCCCGGCACCGCCCGCTGTTCCGTCACCCCCGGCGGGCCGGTACCATCGAGCTACGTTTTGAACTTGTTCAAAAGGGGGATCGGCGAGATATGACCAGCTCGACAGCACCCGGCGACACCGACAGCCCGGCCACCGCCCTCGGCCCGACGGCCCTCGTTCTCGGCGCCTTCTCGGCCGTGGGGACCTGGGCGTTCCTGTTCCCGTGGACGGTCCTGGCCGGAGCACTCGCGGTGACGCTCGGGGCGATGGGCCTCCACTACGCCCGCAAGGGCACGGGCCGCATGTGGCCGGCCGCGGCCGGTACGGCTCTGGGCGCGATCGGTTTCATCGGCACCGCCACGCTGATCTGGGGCCTGTACTAGCCGGGCCCGGGATGTCTCTCACCCCTCGGCGATGACCACCGCGGAGGCGACGCCCGCGTCGTGACTCAGCGACACATGCCAGCTCCGCACGCCGAGTTCGGCGGCCCGGGCCGCCACCGTCCCGGTCACCCGCAGCCAGGGCCGTCCGCTGTCCTCGACGCACACCTCGGCATCGGTCCAGAGCAGCCCGGGCGGCGCGCCGAGCGCCTTGGCCAACGCCTCCTTGGCCGCGAACCGCGCGGCCAGCGAGGCGACCCCCCGCCGCTCCCCGCCGGGCAGCAGCAACTCCCGCTCCAGGAAGAGCCGTTTGGCCAGCGCGGGCGTACGCTCCAGTGAAGCCGCGAACCGTTCGATCTCGGCAACGTCGATGCCGACCCCGATGATGCTCATGGGCAGCACCCTACGGTGACGGGCCGGATCCGTCCCGAACAGTGCCCGGACCACCGCCCGAACGACCCCGTGATCTTCAACTCCCGTCCCTCGCTATAGAGTTCGCGCTGACCGCGATGAGCAAACGGCATCGCACCAAACGGGAGGACACCGACCATGAAGTTCGCGTCGCTGGGAACCGCGGCCAGTGCCCTGGCTCTCTTCGCCACGGCCCTCACCGGCACCGTCGCCACCGCGGGCACCGCCGCCGCGGCCCCGCCGAAGGACTGCAGCAAGGCGATCGTCAACGTCAAGGCCAAGGAGACGGTCAACGTCCGCAGCGCGCCGAAGACGTCCGCCACGGCCCTCGGCATCTGGGGCAAGGGCAAGAAGGGCGGCATCTGCAACGACGGCAAGTCCTTCAAGGGCGGCTCGTACACGGCCTGCGGCAAGACGAGCAACCAGTGGTACTACGGCGGCGACAAGGTGAACGGCTGGGTCCCGAAGACCTGCATCAACTGGTAGTCGCCGAACGGGCGGCAGGGGCGAGCGGCGAAGGGCCGCCCGCCCCTCGTGCTCACTCCACCGTCACCGACTTCGCCAGGTTGCGGGGCTGGTCCACCTCGTTGCCGCGGGCCGTCGCCAGCTCACAGGCGAACACCTGCAGCGGCACCGTGGCCACGAGCGGCTGCAGCAGCGTCGGGGTGGCCGGCACCCGGACCAGGTGGTCCGCGTACGGCACGACCGCCTCGTCGCCCTCCTCCGCGATCACGATCGTCCGCGCGCCACGCGCCCGGATCTCCTGGATGTTGGACACGATCTTGTCGTGCAGCACCGACCGTCCGCGCGGCGAGGGCACCACCACGACCACCGGCAGGTCCTCCTCGATCAGCGCGATCGGCCCGTGCTTCAGCTCTCCGGCCGCGAACCCCTCCGCGTGCATGTAGGCGAGTTCCTTCAGCTTCAGCGCACCCTCCAGCGCCACCGGATACCCCACGTGCCGCCCGAGGAAGAGCACCGTCTTCTTCGAGGCCAGCGTGCGGGCCAGCTCCCGCACCGGCTCCATCGTGCCCAGCACCTCCTCCACCGCACCGGCGATGGAGGACAGGTCGCGGATCACCGCCCGGATCTCGTCGCCCCACTTGGTGCCGCGCACCTGGCCCAGGTACAGGGCGACCAGGTAGCACGCCACGAGTTGCGTGAGGAACGCCTTGGTCGAGGCGACGGCCACCTCGGGCCCGGCGTGCGTGTACAGCACCGCGTCCGACTCGCGCGGAATCGTCGAGCCGTTGGTGTTGCAGATCGCCAGCACCTTGGAGCCCTGCTCACGGGCGTGCCGCAGCGCCATCAGCGTGTCCATGGTCTCGCCCGACTGGGAGATGGCGATGACCAGCGTCCGCGCGTCCAGGATCGGGTCCCGGTAGCGGAACTCGCTGGCCAGCTCCACCTCGCAGGGCAGCCGCGTCCAGTGCTCGATCGCGTACTTGGCGATCAGCCCGGCGTGGAAGGCCGTACCGCAGGCGACGATGACGACCTTGTCGATCTCCCGCAGCACCCGCGGGGGGATCCGCACCTCGTCCAGCGTCAGCGAACCGGAACCGTCGATCCGGCCCAGGAGCGTGTCCGCGACCGCCTTGGGCTGCTCTGCGATCTCCTTGAGCATGAAGTAGTCGTAGCCGCCCTTCTCGGCGGCCGACGCGTCCCAGTCGACGTGGTACGACCGCACGTCGGCGGGGCGGCCGTCGAAGCCGGTCACCCGCACGCCGTCCCGGCGCAGCTCCACCACCTGGTCCTGCCCGAGCTCGATCGCCGAGCGGGTGTGGGCGATGAACGCGGCGATGTCCGATGCGAGGAAGGCCTCGCCCTCCCCCACACCGACCACCAGCGGCGAGTTCCGCCGCGCGCCGACCACCACGTCCGGCTCGTCGGCGTGCACCGCGACCAGCGTGAACGCGCCCTCCAGCCGCCGGCACACCAGCCGCATCGCCTCGGCGAGATCCGCGCAGGAGGAGAACTCCTCGGCGAGCAGATGCGCCACGACCTCGGTGTCCGTCTCGGAGGACAGCTCGTGGCCGCGCTCCGCCAGCTCGGCGCGCAGCAGGGCGAAGTTCTCGATGATGCCGTTGTGCACCACGGCGACCCGGCCCGCGTTGTCGATGTGCGGGTGGGCGTTGGTGTCCGTCGGCGCGCCGTGCGTCGCCCAGCGGGTGTGCCCGATGCCCGTCGCGCCGGCCGGCAGCGGTCTGCCGTCCAGCTCCTTCTCCAGGTTGAGCAGTTTGCCGGCCTTCTTGGCCGTCGCCAGCCCCCCGTCGGCCAGGACGGCGACGCCCGCCGAGTCGTACCCCCGGTACTCCAGCCGCTTCAGCCCGGCCATGACGACCTCGAGCGCGGACTGCGGCCCCACGTAACCCACGATTCCACACATGAGCCGCAGCCTACGGTCCGATGCACCCGGAAAACCCCTGAAGCGTGCCCGGAATCGGAAATAATCCCGCCTTCCACGACCCGGTGACGACGGACTTTCCTCCCTGACACCTCCTCATGGGCGCCCGCGGCGACGACCGGCCGCCGATCCGACGCGCAAGCCGACCGCGTCTCAGACCTTCGCCCGGTAGGCCCGCATCGCCAGGGGATAGAACACCAGCGCGATGCCCGCCGCCCACACCAGCGACCACATCACCGGCTCCGCCACCGCCCCGCCCAGCAGCAGCCCCCGGAACGCATCCGACAGGTGCGTCACCGGGTTGACGTCGCTCCAGGCCTGCAGCCAGCCCGGCATCGTGTCGACGACGACGAACGCGCTGCTGGTGAACGTGATCGGGAAGATGAGCGTGAAGGCGAACGCCTGGACCTTCTCGGCGTCACCCGCCAGCATCCCGATCAGCACCGCGCCCCAGGACACCGCCGCGGCGAACACCATCACCAGCAGGGTGCCGAGCAGGAAGCCGCCGAAGCCGCCGGTGACGCGGAAGCCGAGCACCAGACCGAGGCCGATCATCAGCAGCAGCGCCCACAGGTGCTTGGCGAGGTCGGCGGTGATCCGGCCGATCAGCGGCGCGGAGCGGGCGATGGGCAGGCTGCGCAGCCGGTCGAAGACGCCTTTGGTGAGGTCGGTGTTGAGCGCCATGGCCGTGTACATCGTCATGAACAGGGTGTTCTGCACGATGATCCCGGGCAGCGCGTACTTCAGATACGCGTCGGGCGAGCCGGCCATCTGCCCGCCCAGGACATAGGTGAACAGGAACACGAACATGATCGGCGTGATGCTGTAGTCGACCAGTTCCAGCGGGTTGTGCTTGACGGCGACCAGGCTCCGCCAGGCCATCGTGAAGGTCTGCCGCAGTCCGGCGAGGGGCGGCACCCGGCCCGACGCGGTGACCGACGCGCCGAGAGTGCCGGCGGTGGCGGTCATGACCGGCTCACCGCCTTCGCCAGTTCCTCGTCCTCCTGGACGGCCGCACCGCCGTCCTCCTCGGCCTGGCCCGGCTCGGCGCGGTGGCCGGTCAGGGACAGGAAGACCTCGTCGAGCGAGGAGCGGCGCAGGGCCAGCTCCCCGACCGCGATGCCCTCCCGGTCCAGCGCGCGCACCACGGCCGGCATCAGCTCGGGGTCCTTCACCGGGGCGGTGACCGTCTCGCCCTCGATCCGGGCCGCGGGCCCGGCGGCCCCGGCCACCAGGGCGTGTGCCCGCGCCAGGTCCTGCCCGGCGATCGGCCTGAGCTCCAGCACCTGACCGCCGACCTGCGCCTTCAGCTGGTCCGGAGTGCCCTCGGCGATCACCCGGCCCTTGTCGATCACCACGATGTCGTCGGCGAGTACATCGGCCTCGTTCAGGTACTGCGTGGTCAGCAGCGCGGTCGCACCGTCCGCGACCAGGCCGCGCAGCAGGTCCCACAGCTCACCACGACTGTGCGGATCGAGGCCGGTGGTCGGCTCGTCGAGGAAGAGGATGCTGGGCCGGCCGACGAGGCTGGCCGCGAGGTCCAGGCGTCTGCGCATGCCGCCCGAGAAGGTCTTCGCGGCCCGTCCGGCCGCGTGGGTCAGCTGGAACCGCTCCAGCAGTTCACCGGCCCGCGCCTTCGCCTCCCGCCTCGGCAGACCCAGCAGCCGGCCGATGAGCAGCAGATTCTCCGTCCCGGTGAGGTTCTCGTCGACCGCCGCGTACTGCCCGGTCAGCCCGACGAGCGAGCGGACGACCCCCGCCTCCCGGACCACGTCGTGCCCGGCCACCCGGGCCCGCCCGCGGTCCGGGCGCAGCAGTGTCGCGAAGATCCGCACCGCGGTCGTCTTCCCGGCGCCGTTGGGGCCCAGCAGCCCGAGCACCGTGCCCTTGCGGGCCGCCAGGTCGACGCCGGCCAGCGCCTCGGTCTCCCGGAACCGCTTGACCAGGCCTTCCGCCTCTATCGCGTACGTCATGGGTACTCCCGGGCGTTCGTGGGCCCCGGACCGGGCCCACCCTCTCCACAACTGTGACGCACGCCACTGACATTCCTCCCGGATCAGTTTTCCTCCGGCGAAAGCGGGGCGAACGGCTCGCGTGACGGATCCCACCCCACCGTCCGTTCGTACGCCCGTAACAATGGACTGTGATCTCTCCGGTCTCCTCGATGCCCCGGAGCGCCCACCGGCCCCGCCCGGAGGCGACTCCCTACGTCGACCTCACCCGCGCCGAGTGGAGCGCGCTGCGCGACAAGACGCCGCTGCCACTGACGGCCGAGGAGGTCGAGAAGCTGCGCGGTCTCGGCGACGTGATCGACCTCGACGAGGTGCGGGACATCTACCTCCCGCTGTCCAGACTTCTCAACCTCTACGTCGGTGCCACCGACGGCCTCAGAGGCGCCCTGAACACGTTCCTGGGCGAACAGGGCTCCCAGTCGGGCACCCCGTTCGTCATAGGGGTCGCCGGTTCGGTCGCCGTGGGCAAGTCGACGGTCGCCCGCCTCCTTCAGGCCCTGCTGTCGCGCTGGCCCGAGCACCCGCGCGTCGAGCTGGTCACCACCGACGGCTTCCTGCTGCCGACGAAGGAACTCCAGGCCCGCGGCCTGATGTCCCGCAAGGGCTTCCCGGAGTCCTACGACCGCCGGGCCCTGACCCGCTTCGTCGCCGACATCAAGGCCGGCAAGAACGAGGTCACCGCGCCCGTCTACTCCCACCTGATCTACGACATCGTCCCCGACAAGAGGCTCACGGTCCGCCGCCCCGACATCCTGATCGTCGAGGGCCTGAACGTCCTCCAGCCGGCCCTGCCCGGCAAGGACGGCCGCACCCGCGTCGGCCTCGCCGACTACTTCGACTTCAGCGTGTACGTCGACGCCCGCGTCGAGGACATCGAGACCTGGTACCTCAACCGCTTCCGCAAGCTGCGCGCGACCGCCTTCCAGAACCCGTCCTCGTACTTCCGCAAGTACACCCAGGTCTCGGAGGAGGAGGCCCTGGACTACGCCCGCACGATGTGGCGCACGATCAACCGTCCCAACCTGGTGGAGAACATCGCCCCCACCCGCGGCCGCGCCACCCTCGTGCTGCGCAAGGGTCCGGACCACAAGGTGCAGCGGCTGAGCCTGCGCAAGCTGTGACGGCCAGGAAAAGGCGGGGTTAGATGGGCGCCATGCTTCATCTGCGCGTGATCACACCGTCCGACCGGACCGACGAGGTCCTCCTGCTGATCGAGAAGACGGTCGGCACCACCCACCTCGTCGTCCTGCCGGGCGCCGCCCAGGACCCCGCCGGGGACGTGGTGATGTGCGACGTGGCGCGCGAGGCGGGCGACGAGCTGCTCGCCGGCCTGCGGGACCTGGGCATAGACACCACCGGTTCCATCGCCGTCGAGTCCATCGACCTGTCCCTGTCCGAGCGGGCCGACCAGGCCGAGGCCGACGCACCGGGCGAGGGCGCGGACGCGGTGCTGTGGGAGCAGCTGACCGAGGCCACGCACGAGGAGTCGACCCTCTCCGTCACCTACCTCGCCTTCATCACGCTCGCGACCATGATCGCCGCCTGCGGTGTGGTCCTGGACAACGCGATCCTGATCGTGGGCGCCATGGCGGTGGGCCCCGAGTTCGGTCCCCTCACCGGCATCTGCACCGCGATCGTCCGGCGCCGGCCGCGCCTGGCCCTGCGCTCGCTGATCGCGCTGCTGGTGGGCTTCGCGGTGGCGATGGCGGTGACGGTCGGCTTCAGCCTCCTCATGGACGCGGCCGGCCAGTTCACGGAGAGCCGTCTGGAGGCGGACCGGCCCAACACGGGCTTCATCTACGCGCCCGACAAGTTCTCCTTCATCGTCGCGGTCCTCGCCGGCATCGCCGGCACCCTCTCCCTGACCTCGGCCAAGTCGGGCGCCCTGGTCGGCGTGGCCATCTCGGTCACCACGATCCCGGCCGCCGCGAACGCGGCCGTGGCCCTGAGCTACGGCGACACGAAGCAGACGTGGGGCTCCACGGAACAGCTCCTGCTGAACCTGCTGGGCATCATCGTCGCCGGCACGGCGACCCTGCTGGCCCAGAAGTGGTTCTGGACCAGACAACGCCAGCGGCTCTAGAAGGCGGCCGGGGGGCAGCGCCTTCAGGGGCGCGGGGAACTGCGCGACAAGCCACGAACAACCCGCGCCCGCGGTCGACCGCAGCCGCCACCCCCGGCCCGGTTCACTACCCGAGCGCGGACTTCACCGCATCGGCCAGCCGCCCCGCGACAGACCGAGCCTGCTCGATATCGGCGGCCTCCACCATCACCCGGACCAGCGGCTCGGTCCCGGAGGACCGCAGCAGCACCCGCCCGGTCTCCCCGAGCTCCCGCTCCGCGTCCTCGACGGCCGCGGCCAGCTCCGTGGAGGTCTTCACCCGGGACTTGTCCACGTCCGGGACGTTGATCAGCACCTGCGGCAGCCGCTCCATGACGGCGGCGAGATCCGCCAGCGTGCGCCCGCTCTGCGCCACCCGCGCCGCCAGCAGCAGCCCGGTCAGCGTCCCGTCCCCGGTCGTCGCGTGGTCGAGGATGATCACGTGCCCGGACTGCTCGCCCCCGAGGGCGAACCCGTGCTCCTTCATCTCCTCCAGCACGTACCGGTCGCCGACGGCGGTCTGCACCAGCCGGATGCCCTCGCGCTCCATGGCGAGCTTGAACCCGAGGTTCGACATCACCGTCGCGACGACGGTGTCGAACCGCAGCGCGGAGCGCTCCCGCATCGCCAGTGCGAGCACCGCGAGGATCTGGTCCCCGTCCACCTCCGCACCGGTGTGGTCGACGGCGAGGCACCGGTCGGCGTCACCGTCGTGCGCGATGCCGAGGTCGGCCCCGTGCTCCACGACGGCGGCCTTGATCTTGTCCAGGTGCGTCGAGCCGTACCCGTCGTTGATGTTGAGCCCGTCGGGCTCGGCCCCGATCGTGACGACCTGCGCACCGGCCTGGCGGAACGCCTCCGGCGAGACCCGGGCGGCGGCGCCGTGCGCCTCGTCCAGGACGACCTTCAGCCCGTCGAGCCGGTTCGGCAGGACACCCAGCAGATGCGCGACGTACCGGTCGGCGCCCTCCTCGTACGCGCGTACGCGGCCCACGCCGGACCCGGTCGGACGGTCCCACGGAGCACCGGTGCGGTGCTCCTCGTAGACGGACTCGATCCGGTCCTCCAGCTCGTCGGCGAGCTTGTGCCCGCCGCGGGCGAAGAACTTGATGCCGTTGTCGGGCATGGCGTTGTGGCTCGCGGAGAGCATCACGCCGAGGTCGGCGCCGAGCTCCGCGGTCAGGTACGCCACGGCGGGCGTCGGCAGCACACCGACGCTCAGGACGTCCACGCCGGCGCTGGCGAGGCCCGCGACCACGGCGGCTTCCAGGAACTCCCCGGACGCACGGGGGTCACGCCCGACCACGGCCTTCGGCCGGTGTCCCTCGAACGTGCCCGCCTCGGCCAGTACGTGTGCCGCGGCCACGGAGAGGCCCAGGGCCATCTCCGCCGTCAGATCCGCGTTGGCGACACCGCGCACGCCGTCCGTGCCGAAGAGTCGTCCCACAGTGGTGTCCTCCGTATTGCTGAAGAGAATGCGGCTCACATTCCCGCGTACCTTCCCTGAGACTGTCCGGGACCGGTAGGGGTTGTGTAAACGAACCGCCCCGGCAGCACAACCGTGCCGCCGGGGCGATCGAGGCGAAGCCAGTCGCGAGGACGGGCGTCGCGTTTAGCGCTTGCTGTACTGCGGCGCCTTGCGGGCCTTCTTCAGACCGGCCTTCTTGCGCTCGACCGCACGGTCGTCGCGCTTGAGGAAGCCGGCCTTCTTCAGCGGGCCGCGGTTGTTGTCGACGTCCGCCTCGTTCAGCGCACGGGCGACACCGAGACGCAGCGCACCGGCCTGGCCGGAGACACCGCCACCGGCGATGCGGGCGATGACGTCGTAGCGGCCCTCGAGCTCGAGAACCTTGAACGGCTCGTTGACTTCCTGCTGGTGCACCTTGTTCGGGAAGTAGTCCTCGAGGGTGCGACCGTTGATCTTCCACTTGCCGGTGCCCGGGACGATCCGGACGCGGGCGATGGCGTTCTTGCGACGGCCCAGGCCGGCGGCCGGCTGGGGCTCACCGAAGCGGGAGGCCATGGACTCCGAGGTGTACTCACCCTCGACGGGGACCTCGGACTCGGTGGTGTAGCTGTCGATGTCAAGCTCTTCGAGCGGCTGCTCGGCAGTGGTCTCGGCCACGATTCTCCTCAGATTCTGTTCAGTCTTAGGGGGTGGCCGGACTTACTGCGCGACCTGGGTGATCTCGTACGGCTGCGGCTGCTGCGCGCCGTGCGGGTGCTGGTCACCCTTGTAGACCTTCAGCTTCGAGAGCATCTGACGGCCCAGCGTGTTCTTGGGGAGCATGCCCTTGACGGCCTTCTCGATGGCCTTCTCGGGGTTCTTGTCGAGCAGCTCGTCGTAGCGGACGGAGCGCAGACCACCCGGGTAGCCGGAGTGGCGGTACGCCATCTTCTGGATCCGCTTGTTGCCGGACAGGTGCACCTTGTCCGCGTTGATGATGATGACGAAGTCACCAGCGTCGACGTGGGGGGCGTAGATCGGCTTGTGCTTGCCGCGGAGGAGTGTCGCGGCAGTGGTGGCGAGACGACCCAGGACAACGTCCTGAGCGTCGATGACGTGCCACTGGCGCGTCACATCGCCGGGCTTGGGGCTGTACGTACGCACGGTTCGTAGCCTTCGCTTCGAGTGAATGGTCCATAACTGGTCACCGAAACGATCACGACAGCCTGGACCGCACTGCGGCGACGCATACCGCGTACGTGGGGTCGCTGGTCATCGGCCCGGTGGACCGGTGTAAGGGCCCGTCCCGTGAGAATGAGCAAGCCAATACACAACGAACAAGCAGAATACCGGGGCTCACCACAAGGGTCAAAACGCGGTATCACCGCAGCCGCTCGGTCACCGACACGTACAGGACGGCACAGAGCGTGACGACCCGCCGCAGTGTCCTTCGCCGCAGCGGTCTTGCATACGGGAACACCGACGAGACGACCACGTCCACCGTGACCGCGGCACCCCACCGCAGCACGGACCGGCCCGCGCGCGGACGGCGGAACGCGCCCAGCGCCCCCACCACGACCGACGGCCACACCCCGGCCGTGAGGACCGGCCAGGACAGCAGACACCCCAGCAGCACCACGATCGGCAGCAGTCGCCCCAACCACCCGCAGATGTCGCCTTTGCCCGTGCGCATGGGAGGAACGCTAGGGGCTCCGGTGCCCAACCGGGCGGACCAGCACGCCCCTTGTCCCGTCTAAGATGCGCCCCATGAGCTTTGGGCAGGGGGGACCTCAGTCCCAGTGGGATCCCTGGAAACCGCAGTCGCAGCAGCCCTGGAACAGCGGGGGCGGCCAGTCTCCGGACTGGGCAGCGCTCGCTGAAGCCTCCGAGGCCCGCAACAAACGACGCCGGGTGCTGCTGATCGGCGGCGGCGCACTCGCCACGGTCGCCATCGGCACCGCCGTCGCGGTGGCCGTCGTGTCGGCCGGCAGCGACAAGCAGGGCAACCCGACCGCGCTGCCCTCGTCCGAGATCCCGAGCCAGTCCGCGTCGGCGCCGTCCTTCGCCCCGACCAGCGCTCCGCCGCCGCTGGACCCGAAGGACTTCATCGCCAGCGCGAAGAAGGACAAGGCTCCGCTCAGCCCGGACACGCTCTTCCCGGGCACCCAGCTCACCGTCGGCGAGACGGTCTACAAGAAGGGCCCCACCGCGGACACGAGGAACTGCGCCTCGGCGGCCGGCGGCACCCTCCCCAAGATCCTCACCGGGAACGACTGCACCCGCCTGATCCGGGTGACCTACGTCAAGGACGGCATCGCGGTGACGGTCGGCGTGGCCGTCTTCGACACCGAGGCACAGGCCGCCAAGGCCAAAAGCCAGACCACCAAGAAGAGCTTCGTCAAGTCGCTCTCCGGCGGCGGTGTGAAGGCCTTCTGCGAATCCGGCTTCTGCCGCACGACCAGCAACGCCTACGGCCGCTACGCCTACTTCACCAACGCCGGCTTCACCAGCGGCAAGGACGTGACGACGAAGGACACCGAGGTGTTCGCCACGGGCGACAACCTCCAGCAGTTCACGTTCAACCAGATCCGCCGCCGCGGCGAGGCCCAGGCCTCGGCCGCGGCCGACGAGTGACCGGACGTCAGCAGCAGCCGGCCGACGGCAGCGACCGCTTGTTCCGCGCTTCCCTGCTGCGCGCGGCGAGCAGTTCGTCGGCCGGGTAGCCGACCTCCTCCAGCGTCAGCCCGTGCGGCCGTACGACGTGCACGGCCGAGTCGCGCACACCGGCGGCGAGGACCTTGCCCGGCCAGTCGGCGGGCCGGTGCCCGTCCCCGACGAACAGCAGCGCCCCGATGAGCGAGCGCACCATGTTGTGGCAGAAGGCGTCGGCCCGCACGGTCGCGGTGACGATCCCGTCCTCACCGCGCACCAGGCTCAGCTCCTGGAGCGTGCGGATGGTGGTCGCCCCCTCCCGCTTCTTGCAGTAGGCGGCGAAGTCGTGCTCGCCCAGCAGCCGCCGCGCGGCCTCGTTCATGGCGTCGACGTCCAGGGGCCAGTCGTGCCACAGCACGTGGTTGCGCAGCAGCGGGTCGACGCCCCCGGGGTTGTCGGTGACCCGGTACGCGTAGCGCCGCCAGACCGCCGAGAAACGGGCGTTGAAGCCGCTGGGCGCCTCCCTGAGGGCCCAGACCCGCACGTCCCGGGGCAGCCGGCCGGCGAGCCGCTTCAGCAGCTTCTGGTGGTGCTCGGCCCACACCTCACGCGGCAGATCGACGTGGGCGACCTGCCCCCGTGCGTGCACGCCGGCGTCGGTACGTCCCGCGACGGTCAGTTCGTACGTCTCCCGCGACCGCGTCACGGTCCGCAGGGCGTCCTCGATCTCCCCCTGCACGGTCCGCCGCCCCCCGGCCTGCTTGGCCCACCCGGAGAACTCACTCCCGTCGTACGACAGATCGAGCCGGACCCGCACATGGCCGGCCTCTACTTCCTCACTCACCCCAGGATCCTCTCACCAACACGAAGGCGGGCCCGCCCCCGAGAAAGGGGACGGACCCGCCAACAACGCCCTTCAGGGGCGCGGGGAACTGCGCGAACAGCCACGGCGAACCGCACGCCGCTGCGGACAGCCCCCGGCAGACGCTTACGCGTCCTTGGACTCCTCGGCGTCCTCGGCCTTGGTCGTGTCGACCTGGGCCTCGGCAGCCTCGGCGTCCTTCGCGGCGCGCTTGGTCGCGGCCTCGGCCTCGCCCGTCGCCTCCTGCGCCACCGTCAGCGCCTCGACCAGCTCGATGACGGCCATGGGCGCGTTGTCGCCACGGCGGTTACCGATCTTGGTGATGCGGGTGTAGCCACCGGGACGGTTCTCGTAGCGCGGGCCGATCTCGGTGAAGAGCGTGTGCACGATGCTCTTGTCCGTGATGACCTGGAGAACCTGACGGCGGTTGTGAAGGTCGCCCTTCTTCGCCTTGGTGACCAGACGCTCGGCGTACGGCCGCAGACGGCGGGCCTTCGCCTCGGTGGTGGTGATGCGACCGTGCTCGAAGAGCGACTTCGCGAGGTTCGCGAGCATCAGCTTCTCGTGCGCGGCGCTGCCGCCCAGACGGGCACCCTTGGTGGGCTTCGGCATGGTGTTTCTCCTAGGTGTCTGCCCCGGCCGTATCAGGTACCGGGGTCAGTATCCGAGCGAGCGGGTTTGCCCGTCGGAGATCCAGGCCCCCCGGAGGGGGCCTGGAAGGGGCGCGGGGAACTGCGCGACCAGCCACGACCGGTCCGCAGACGCAGTACGGCCTCCCCGCGGAGCGCTCAGTACTGCTCGGTCTCCACGAACCCGGCATCCGCGTCGTCGTCCGCGCCGAACGCGTCCGCCGCGGCGGTCGGGTCGAACCCGGGAGGCGAGTCCTTGAGCGCCAGGCCCATACCCGCCAGCTTCGCCTTGACCTCGTCGATCGACTTCGCACCGAAGTTGCGGATGTCGAGCAGGTCCGCCTCGGAACGGGCGACGAGCTCACCCACGGAGTGGATGCCCTCGCGCTTGAGGCAGTTGTACGACCGAACGGTGAGCTCCAGCTCCTCGATCGGCAGCGCCAGGTCGGCGGCCAGGGCGGCGTCCGTGGGGGACGGGCCCATGTCGATGCCCTCGGCGTCGATGTTGAGCTCGCGGGCCAGACCGAACAGCTCGACCAGGGTCTTACCGGCGGACGCCATGGCGTCACGCGGGCGCATGGCCTGCTTGGTCTCGACGTCGACGATCAGCTTGTCGAAGTCGGTGCGCTGCTCGACACGCGTGGCCTCGACCTTGTACGTGACCTTGAGCACCGGCGAGTAGATGGAGTCGACCGGGATGCGGCCGATCTCCTGGCCGACCTGCTTGTTCTGCACGGCGGAGACGTAACCGCGGCCGCGCTCGACCGTCAGCTCCATCTCCAGCTTGCCCTTGCCGTTGAGCGTGGCGAGGACGAGGTCGGGGTTGTGCACCTCGACACCGGCCGGGGGCGCGATGTCGGCGGCGGTGACCAGACCCGGGCCCTGCTTGCGCAGGTACATCACGACCGGCTCGTCGTGCTCCGAGGAGACGACCAGCTGCTTGATGTTGAGGATCAGGTCGGTGACGTCCTCCTTGACGCCCGGCACGGTGGTGAACTCGTGCAGCACGCCGTCGATGCGGATGGACGTGACCGCCGCACCCGGGATCGAGGAGAGGAGGGTCCGGCGCAGGGAGTTGCCGAGGGTGTAACCGAAGCCCGGCTCCAGCGGCTCGATCACGAACCGGGAGCGGAACTCGTCGACGACCTCTTCGGTCAACGAGGGACGCTGAGCGATCAGCATGTGTGGATCAGATCCTTCTTTCGTGGACGCCCGCTATTTGACGTCCGACGGAAACCGCACCGGGAAAAGTGCGGGTACTGCAAGGGTACGGGCGATACGGCCCTTTTCGGAGCCGTACCGCCCGGAACCACGCTCTGCGAGAAGCAGCCTCGCGTCAGACGCGGCGGCGCTTCGGCGGACGGCAGCCGTTGTGCGGGGTCGGGGTGACGTCCTGGATGGAGCCGACCTCGAGGCCCGTGGCCTGCAGGGAGCGGATCGCGGTCTCACGACCGGAACCCGGGCCCTTCACGAACACGTCGACCTTGCGCATGCCGTGCTCCTGGGCGCGGCGGGCAGCCGACTCGGCGGCCATCTGCGCGGCGAACGGCGTGGACTTCCGGGAGCCCTTGAAGCCGACGTGGCCGGCGGAGGCCCAGGAGATCACGTTGCCGGACGGGTCCGTGATCGAGACGATCGTGTTGTTGAACGTGCTCTTGATGTGCGCGTGGCCGTGAGCGACGTTCTTCTTTTCCTTGCGGCGCACCTTCTTGGCAGCGCCCTGACGACCCTTGGGGGGCATCTATAACTCCTACGGGAGGTGGTCGGTCCTACAGCGAAGACCGTGGACAGGCGTCCGCTGTGGACTACTTCTTGCCCGGCTTCTTCTTGCCGGCGATGGCGCGACGCGGACCCTTGCGGGTACGAGCGTTGGTGCTGGTGCGCTGACCGCGGACGGGCAGACCACGACGGTGACGCAGACCCTGGTAGGTACCGATCTCGACCTTGCGGCGGATGTCGGCCTGGATCTCGCGACGGAGGTCACCCTCGGTCTTGATGTTGTTGTCGACGTACTCGCGGATCGCGACCAGCTGCTCCTCGGAGAGGTCCCGAACACGGGTGTTCGGGTCCACGCCGGTGGCGGCCAGCGTCTGCTGGGAGAGGGTCCGGCCGATGCCGAACACGTAGGTGAGGGCGATCTCCACGCGCTTTTCGCGCGGGATGTCAACACCGGAAACGCGTGCCATTCAATGGCTCCAGTTACTTGTCGGAGGTCTTCCGCAGAACCGACTCCCAGCCGCCGTACCAGGTACGAACTGGGTCCCCAGCCTCCGAACCGGGGGTGTCAGACGAACGGGGTCCGCCTGGATCCTGCGTATGAACATATTCAGCTCGCGTCGCGCGAATCTCTGCGATGGATGCAGAGGGATCGGTCGTGCGTCAGCCCTGGCGCTGCTTGTGGCGCGGGTTGTCGCAGATGACCATGACCCGACCGTGACGGCGGATCACCCTGCACTTGTCGCAGATCTTCTTGACGCTCGGCTTGACCTTCATGGGTGTGAGGTTCTCCGGGTCAGTGCCGGCAGCCCCACCACCCAGGGCGGCGGGGCACAGGCAAGATCTACTTGTAGCGGTAGACGATCCGGCCACGGGTCAGGTCGTACGGAGACAGCTCCACCACGACCCGGTCGTCAGGGAGGATGCGGATGTAGTGCATGCGCATCTTGCCGCTGATGTGTGCCAGGACCTGGTGGCCGTTCTGGAGCTCGACCTTGAACATGGCGTTCGGAAGAGACTCGACGACAGTGCCCTCGATCTCGATGGCACCTTGCTTCTTGGCCACGCTTCGCCCTTCGAATCGACTACCTTGATCGACTCTGTGCGGGCGCATGCAGACATGCGGGTACACAAGAGCCGACGAGTCAGTCTACGTCAGGCCCCTCAGAAACACGAATCGAGGAAGTCTGCCCCGGCGGAGAGCTCCTTAAGCGCCCCGAAAGGGGCGCGGGGAACTGCGCGAAGAACCCCCACCGGCCCGCAGCCGCAGGCGACGCTCAGGCCAGCGGATCCGGCGCAGCGGTGATACCCAGCTCGGCGAGCTTCGCCTTCCCACCGTCGGGAGACGTCAGCACGAGCGGACCCTCCTCCGTCAGCGCCACCGAGTGCTCCCAGTGCGACGACCACGTACCGTCCGTCGTGATGACCGTCCAGTCATCCTCGAGGACCTCCGTCTTCGGCGTCCCCAGAGACACCATCGGCTCGATCGCCAGGCAGAAACCGGGCACCAGCTTCGGCCCCTTGCCACGACGCCGGTCGACGTAGTTCAGCAGGTGCGGGTCCATGTGCATCTCGGTACCGATGCCGTGGCCGCCGTAGTCCTCGATGATCCCGTACTTGCCGCCGCCCGGCTTGGGCTGGCGGCGGATGTACGTCTCGATCGCCCGGGAGACGTCGACGAGCCGGTTGCCCTGCTTCATCGCGGCGATGCCGGCCCACATCGACTCCTCCGTCACCCGGGAGAGCTCGACGAGCTCCGGAGCGTGACCGGAGCCGACGAAGGCCGTGAAGGCCGCGTCGCCGTGCCAGCCGTCGATGATCGCGCCGCAGTCGATGGAGATGACGTCGCCGTCCTTGAGGACGACCTCGTCGGACGGGATGCCGTGGACGACGACCTCGTTCACGGACGTGCAGATCGTCGCGGGGAAGCCGCCGTAGCCGAGGAAGTTCGGCTTGGCGTTGTGTTCGGCGAGCACCTTGCGCGCGACCTGGTCCAGATCCCTCGTCGTGGCCCCGGGCACGGCCGCCTCACGGGTCGCCTTGTGGATGGCCGCGACGACCAGCCCCGCCTCGCGCATCTTGGCGATCTGCTCGGGGCTCTTGATCTGCACCATGGGAGCTACGGCCTTTCTGGACCTTCGACGACGACGAACGCCTTCAACGATACGGGGCCGAGCGCCGGCCCCACCCACACAGCGGCCGCGGCTCCCCGAGGGGAACCGCGGCCGTAGCTGCGTACGGACGACTACTTGCCGTCCTCGCCACGCTTCAGCGCCTCCATGGCGCGGGTCGTGACGTCCTCCACCTTGCCGAGCGCCGAGATCGTCACCACCAGGCCCTGGGCCTTGTAGTAGTCGATGATCGGCTCGGTCTGGGTGTGGTAGACCTCCAGCCGGGTGCGGACCGTCTCCTCGGAGTCGTCGTCCCGCTGGTACAGCTCGCCGCCGCAGACGTCGCAGACGCCTTCCTTGGCGGGCTGCTTGTACGTCACGTGGAAGACGTGCGAGGAGTCGTTGCGGCAGATACGCCGGCCGGCGATCCGCTTGACGACCTCGTCCTCCGGGACCTCCAGGTCCAGCACCGCGTCCAGCTGCATGCTCTCGGTCTCGAGGAGCTCGTCGAGCGCCTCGGCCTGGGAGACGTTGCGCGGGAAGCCGTCCAGCAGGAAACCGTTCTCGGCGTCCGGCTGCTCCATGCGGTCCTTCGCCATGGCGATGGTGACCTCGTCGGGCACGAGATTGCCCGCGTCCATGTAGGACTTCGCCAGTTTGCCGAGTTCCGTCTGCCGGCTGATGTTGGCCCGGAACAGGTCGCCCGTGGAGATGTGCGGGATCGACAGGTTCTTGGCCAGGAACGCGGCCTGCGTTCCCTTACCGGCACCCGGCGGCCCGACGAGGACGATACGCATCAGCGGAGGAACCCTTCGTAATTGCGCTGCTGGAGCTGGCTCTCGATCTGCTTCACGGTCTCGAGACCGACACCCACGATGATCAGGATGCTGGTCCCGCCGAACGGGAAGTTCTGGTTCGCCCCAAAACCAACCAACGCCATCGTCGGCACGAGAGCGATCAGGCCCAAGTACAGCGAACCCGGCCAGGTGATCCGGTTGAGCACGTACGAGAGGTACTCAGCGGTCGGTCGGCCAGCCCGGATGCCCGGGATGAAGCCACCATACTTCTTCATGTTGTCGGCGACTTCCTCGGGGTTGAAGGAGATCGCCACATAGAAGAACGCGAAGAAAACGATCAGCAGGAAGTACGAAATGATGTAGTACGGGTGGTCGCCCTTGACGAAGTGTTGCTCGATCCAGGTCTTCCACTCGGACTTGCCACCGGCGAACTGGGCGATCAGCGCCGGGATGTAGAGCAGCGACGAGGCGAAGATGACGGGGATCACACCCGCCTGGTTCACCTTGAGCGGGATGTAGGTGGACGTGCCACCGTAGGAACGGCGGCCGATCATGCGCTTGGCGTACTGCACCGGGATGCGGCGCTGGGCCTGCTCGACGAAGACCACCAGGCCGACCATGACGAGCCCGACCAGGATCACGGTGCCGAACTCGATCCAGCCGCCGGCCAGGGAGCCCTGCTTCTTGATGGCCCACAGCGCGGACGGGAAGGTGGCGGCGATCGAGATGAACATCAGGATCGACATGCCGTTGCCGATACCGCGGTCGGTGATGAGCTCGCCGAGCCACATCACGGCCGCCGTGCCGGCGGTCATCGTGATGACCATGGTGATGGTGACGAAGATCGACTGGTCCGGGACGATCTGGCTGGCCACCGGGCAGTTCTGGAAAAGAGCACCGCTGCGGGCGGTGGCGACGAGGCCGGTGCCCTGAAGGATGGCGAGGGCGATCGTCAGGTAGCGGGTGTACTGCGTGATCTTCGCCGTACCGGCCTGGCCCTCCTTCTTCAGGGCTTCCAGGCGCGGGATCACCACGGTCAGCAGCTGCAGGATGATGCTCGCCGTGATGTACGGCATGATGCCCAGGGCGAAGATCGTGATCTGCAGCAGCGCGCCGCCGGAGAACATGTTGACCAGGCCGAAGAGGCCCTGGTTGGCCTGGGCGTTGTCGATACAGGTCTGAACGTTCCGGTAGTCGACGCCTGGGATCGGGATGTGCGTACCGACCCGGTAGACCACGATGATGCCGAGCGTGAAGAGCAGCTTCTTGCGCAGGTCGGGCGTCTTGAACGCCCGGGCGAACGCGGTGAGCACGGTGCCTCCTGCGACCCCCGCGCAACTGCGTCAAGGGTGACGTCTTGAGAGTCCAATAGAACAACGACATGGATAACGGTCAACTGCCGCTGAGAGTGCCCGAAGTGAAGCACCCTGTGAAAAGTGGGCAGTGCAGGCCACCTTACCGGCGAGACTGCCGCCCTAGGAACGACCAACCGGGGATACCCCATTTGTGGGGTATCCCCGGTCGGGATCGCTCAGGTCATCGAGACGCCTGTGATGTTCAGACGAGCTCGGTGACAGAACCGCCGGCGGCGGTGATCTTCTCCTTGGCGGAGCCGGAGACGGCGTCGACCGTCACCTGCAGCGCCACGGAGATCTCGCCCTGGCCGAGGACCTTGACGAGGCTGTTCTTGCGAACGGCCCCCTTGGCCACCAGACCCTCGACGGTGACCTCGCCACCCTCGGGGTAGAGCGCGGCCAGCTTGTCGAGGTTCACGACCTGGAACTCGGTCTTGAACGGGTTCTTGAAGCCCTTCAGCTTCGGAAGACGCATGTGGAGGGGCATCTGGCCACCCTCGAAGCGCTCCGGAACCTGGTAACGGGCCTTCGTGCCCTTGGTACCACGACCGGCCGTCTTACCCTTCGACGCCTCACCACGACCGACACGGGTCTTGGCGGTCTTGGCGCCCGGGGCGGGACGGAGGTTGTGGATCTTGAGCGGGTTCTGCTCCGCCATGATCAGTCGACCTCCTCGACCGTCACGAGGTGGCGGACGGTGTGCACCATGCCGCGGAACTCGGGGCGGTCCTCCTTGACGACCTGCGTGTTGATGCCCTTGAGACCAAGGGAACGCAGGGTGTCACGGTGGTTCTGCTTGCTGCCGATGTAGGACTTGACCTGCGTAATCTTGAGCTGCGCCATGATTACGCACCCGCCCCGGCACGCGCACGCAGGAGAGCCGCGGGGGCGACGTCCTCGAGGGGCAGACCACGGCGGGCCGCGATCTCCTCGGGACGCTGCAGGCCCTTCAGGGCCTCCACGGTCGCGTGCACGATGTTGATCGCGTTGTCGGAGCCGAGCGACTTCGACAGCACGTCGTGGATACCGGCGCACTCGAGCACGGCACGCACCGGACCACCGGCGATAACACCGGTACCGGGCGACGCGGGCTTCAGGAGCACGACGCCGGCAGCCTTCTCACCCTGGATGGGGTGCGGGATGGTGCCCTGGATGCGGGGGACCTTGAAGAAGTGCTTCTTGGCCTCCTCAACGCCCTTGGCGATGGCGGCCGGCACCTCCTTGGCCTTGCCGTATCCGACACCCACGGTGCCGTCACCGTCGCCCACCACGACCAGCGCGGTGAAGCTGAAGCGACGACCACCCTTCACAACCTTGGCGACGCGGTTGATCGCGACGACGCGCTCAACGTACGCGGTCTTCTCGGCGGCAGCAGCGCCGCCGTCACGGCCCTTCCGGTCCCGCCGCTCGCCGCCACCGGCACCGCCACCGCGGCGCTGGGGTCCAGCCATTGGAATTACCTCTCTCTGTTTCCGCTAGCTACGGAACCGACTCAGAACTTGAGTCCGGCCTCGCGGGCGGCGTCCGCCAGGGCGGCGATGCGCCCCGCGTACTGGTTACCACCACGGTCGAACACGACGGCCTCGACACCGGCGGCCTTGGCGCGCTCGGCGACCAGGGCGCCGACCTGCTTGGCCTGCGCGGACTTGTCGCCCTCGCCACCGCGGATCGAGCTGTCCAGGGTGGACGCCGACGCCAGGGTGTGACCCTTGATGTCGTCGATCACCTGGGCCACGATGTGGCGGTTCGAGCGGGTAACGACCAGACGCGGACGCTCCGCCGTACCGTTGATGTGCTTACGGATACGGATGTGGCGGCGCTTGATCGCGGCGCGCTTGTAGGCGTCGCCCTTAAGGATCTTCTGCCCGTATGCCATGGCTTACTTACCCGCCTTTCCGACCTTGCGGCGGATGACTTCGCCCTCGTACTTGACGCCCTTGGCCTTGTACGGGTCGGGCTTGCGCAGCTTGCGGATGTTGGCCGCAACCTCGCCGACCTTCTGCTTGTCGATGCCCTCGACCGAGAAGCGGGTCGGGGACTCCACCTTGAAGGTGATGCCCTCGGGGGCCTCGACCAGGATCGGGTGGCTGTAGCCCAGGGAGAACTCCAGGTTGGAGCCCTTGGCCACGACACGGTAACCGACACCGCTGATTTCGAGCTTCTTGACGTATCCCTGGGTCACACCGGTGATCATGTTCGCCACCAGCGTGCGGGACAGGCCGTGCAGGGCCTTGCTCTGCCGCTCGTCGTTCGGCCGGAGCACCTGAAGGGTGCCGTCCTCGGCCTTCGCGATGTCGATCGGCGCGATGACGGTGTGGGTCAGTTCGCCCTTGGGGCCCTTGACCGCGACCGTACGGCCGTCGATGGTGACGTCCACGCCGGCGGGAACCGGGATGGGGAGCTTGCCGATACGCGACATTGCTGTCTCTCCTCCGTTCCCGAATTACCAGACGTAGGCGAGGACTTCCCCACCCACGCCCTTCTTCTGCGCCTGCTTGTCGGTCAGGAGCCCGTGGGACGTGGAGATGATCGCCACGCCCAGGCCGCCCAGGACCTTCGGCAGGTTGGTGGACTTCGCGTACACCCGGAGACCGGGCTTCGAGATCCGCTTGATGCCCGCGATGGAGCGCTCACGGTTGGGGCCGAACTTCAGCTCCAGGACGAGGTTCTTGCCGACCTCGGCGTCCTCGACCTTCCAGCCCGTGATGAAGCCCTCCTGCTGGAGGATCTCCGCGATGTGCGACTTGATCTTGGACGCCGGCATCGTCACGGAGTCGTGGTATGCCGAGTTCGCGTTCCGCAGACGCGTCAGCATGTCTGCGATCGGATCAGTCATGGTCATGAATTGGCCTTCGGCCTCTCTCGCCGGGGTTTCCTGGTGCGCCATCCCTCTCCCCGATCCGAGACGGGACGGGTGCGGCGCGGTGGACCTACGGCGTAGTAAGCATGCAGTGAGCGGACAGCTGTCCGCGAGCGAAAGGGCGGCGGCAGACGCCCAACCCCACAAGCCTAAGGCATGTGGGCCGGGCGTCCTGCCACCCTTACGTGCTTACCGAGAGCCCTGCGAATCCCTTATTAGGGGGATTACCAGGAGCTCTTGGTCACGCCCGGCAGCTCGCCACGGTGAGCCATCTCACGAAGGCACACGCGGCACAGACCGAACTTGCGGTACACGGAGTGCGGGCGGCCGCAGCGCTGGCAGCGGGTGTAGCCACGCACACCGAACTTGGGCTTGCGAGCAGCCTTAGCGATCAGAGCCTTCTTCGCCATCTCGCTCACGCCTCCTTGAAGGGGAAGCCGAGGTGACGAAGGAGCGCGCGGCCCTCAGCGTCGTTGGTCGCCGTGGTCACCACGGTGATGTCCATACCCCGGGTGCGGTCGATCTTGTCCTGGTCGATCTCGTGGAACATGACCTGCTCCGTGAGACCGAAGGTGTAGTTGCCACGGCCGTCGAACTGCTTGGGGGACAGGCCGCGGAAGTCGCGGATGCGCGGCAGCGCGAGCGACAGGGTGCGGTCCAGGAACTCCCACATGCGGTCGCCACGAAGCGTGACGTGGGCGCCGATCGGCTGGCCCTCACGCAGCTTGAACTGCGCGATGGACTTGCGAGCCTTGGTGACGGCCGGCTTCTGACCGGTGATCGTGGTGAGGTCGCGGATGGCGCCCTCGATCAGCTTGGAGTCGCGGGCGGCGTCGCCCACACCCATGTTGACCACGATCTTGACGAGACCGGGGATCTGCATGACGTTCTCGTACTTGAACTCGTCACGCAGCTTGCCCGTGATCTCCTCACGGTACTTCTGCTTCAGACGCGGAGTGGTGGTGGTAGCCATCAGATGTCCTCACCCGTCCGCTTGGCAACGCGGATCTTGTTGCCTTCGTCGTCGAAGCGGTAACCGACGCGGGTCACGACCTTGTTGCCGTCCTTCTCCACGACCAGCTGGACGTTGGAGACGTGGATCGGCGCCTCGGTGGTGACGATGCCGCCGGCCTGCGAACCGCGAGCCGTCGGACCGGCCTTGGTGTGCTTCTTGACCCGGTTGACACCCTCGACCAGGACGCGCTCCTCGCGCGGGTAAGCGGCAATGACCTTGCCCTGCTTGCCCTTGTCCTTGCCGGTGATGACCTGGACCAGGTCGCCCTTCTTGATCTTCATGCTCACAGCACCTCCGGCGCGAGGGAGATGATCTTCATGAACTTCTTCTCGCGCAGCTCACGGCCCACCGGGCCGAAGATACGGGTGCCACGAGGGTCGCCGTCGTTCTTGAGAATGACAGCGGCGTTCTCGTCGAAGCGGATGTACGAGCCGTCCGGACGGCGGCGCTCCTTGACGGTGCGAACGATGACCGCCTTGACGACGTCACCCTTCTTCACGTTGCCACCGGGGATCGCGTCCTTGACGGTGGCGACGATGACGTCACCGATACCCGCGTAGCGGCGACCGGAGCCACCGAGCACACGGATGCAAAGGATCTCCTTCGCACCAGTGTTGTCGGCGACACGCAGTCGCGACTCCTGCTGGATCACGTCTATCTCCTGATTGTCTGCCGGTTCCCGGGGCGGTCGCGCACACGCACAACCGCCCCGAGCCTGGCGGAACGATTCCTAGGGGGTCCCCCTAGGTGGGATTACTTGGCCTTCTCGAGGATCTCGACGACGCGCCAGCGCTTCGTCGCGGACAGCGGCCGGGTCTCCATGAGGAGGACGCGGTCGCCGACACCCGCGGCGTTCTGCTCGTCGTGGGCCTTGAGCTTGTTCGTACGGCGGATGACCTTGCCGTACAGCGCGTGCTTGACGCGGTCCTCGACGGCGACGACGACGGTCTTGTCCATCTTGTCGCTGACGACCAGGCCCTCGCGGGTCTTGCGGAAACCGCGGTCCGTCTTGGTCTCTTCAGTCACGTTGCTCTCGCTCATCAGGCGCTCTCCACCGTCTCGATGCCCAGCTCGCGCTCACGCATCAGGGTGTAGATCCGCGCGATGTCCTTACGGACGGCCTTGAGCCGGCCGTGGTTCTCGAGCTGACCCGTCGCCGCCTGGAAGCGGAGGTTGAACAGCTCTTCCTTGGCCTCGCGGAGCTTGTTGAGGAGCTCCTCGTTGCCCAGCTCGCGCAGCTCTGACGCCTTGGTACCGGCCGACATCACGCTTCACCTGCCTCGCGCTTGACGATCTTGCACTTCATCGGCAGCTTGTGAGCCGCACGGGTCAGAGCCTCGCGCGCGATCTTCTCGTTGGGGTACGACAGCTCGAACATCACACGTCCGGGCTTGACGTTGGCGATCCACCACTCAGGAGAACCCTTACCGGAACCCATGCGGGTCTCGGCGGGCTTCTTGGTGAGGGGGCGGTCCGGGTAGATGTTGATCCAGACCTTGCCGCCACGCTTGATGTGGCGGGTCATGGCGATACGGGCGGCCTCGATCTGGCGGTTCGTCACGTACGCCGGGGTCAGCGCCTGGATGCCGTACTCGCCGAACGCGACCTGCGTGCCACCCTTGGACATGCCGTTGCGCTTGGGGTGGTGCTGCTTGCGGTGCTTGACCCTACGGGGGATCAGCATGACGGTCAGGCCTCCGTTCCGGTGCTCTCAGCCGGAGCGGCGGACGCGGGAGCCTCGGCCTTGGGGGCCTCGGCGCCGGCAGCCTGCTGCGGCTTGCGACCGCGCCGCTCGCCACCGCGGCCACCACGGGCCGGGCGGTCGGCACCGCCGCGGGCCGGGCGGTTACCCGCACGGGCAGCGGCGTTCTCGGCGCGGACCTCGGCGATGTTCTTGACGTCGCCCTTGTAGATCCAGACCTTCACGCCGATGCGGCCGAAGGTCGTCTTGGCCTCGAAGAAGCCGTAGTCCACGTTCGCGCGGAGCGTGTGCAGGGGCACGCGGCCCTCGCGGTAGAACTCCGAGCGGGACATCTCGGCGCCACCGAGGCGGCCACCGCACTGGATCTTGATGCCCTTGGCGCCGGCCTTCATCGCCGACTGCATGCTCTTACGCATGGCGCGGCGGAAGGAGACGCGGGAGGAGAGCTGCTCGGCGACGGCCTGGGCAACCAGCTGAGCGTCGGTCTCGGGGTTCTTGACCTCGAGGATGTTCAGCTGGACCTGCTTGCCCGTGAGCTTCTCGAGGTCACCGCGGATGCGGTCGGCCTCGGCGCCACGGCGGCCGATGACGATGCCCGGACGAGCGGTGTGGATGTCCACACGCACGCGGTCACGGGTGCGCTCGATCTCGACCTTGGAGATGCCGGCGCGCTCCATGCCGGACGTCATCATCCGACGGATGGCGACGTCTTCCTTGACGTAGTCCTTGTACAGCTTGTCGGCGTACCAACGCGACTTGAAGTCGGTCGTGACACCGAGCCGGAACCCGTGCGGGTTTACCTTCTGGCCCATTACCGGGTTCCTTCCTTGCTGCTGACGACCACGGTGATGTGGCTGGTCCGCTTGCGGATCCGGTAGGCACGGCCCTGGGCGCGCGGACGGAACCGCTTCAGGGTCGGGCCCTCGTCGACGTAGGCCTCGGAGACGAAGAGGCTGTCGACATCGGTGTGGTCGTAGTTGTGCGCGGCGTTGGCGATGGCGCTGTCCAGCACCTTGCCGACCGGCTGGCTCGCGGCCTGCGGGGCGAAACGCAGGACCGCCTGAGCCTCCGTGGCGTCGAGGCCACGGATGAGGTCCACCACGCGGCGGGCCTTCATGGGCGTGACGCGGATGTACCGCGCCTGGGCCCTGGCTTCCATGGTTGTCCTTCCAGTGTCTGTCATGGTCATTCCACCCCGCGCTTAGCGGCGCTTCGACTTCCGGTCGTCCTTGACGTGACCCCGGAAGGTGCGCGTCGGCGAGAACTCGCCGAGCTTGTGGCCGACCATCGACTCGGTGACGAACACCGGAATGTGGGTCTTGCCGTTGTGCACCGCGAGCGTGTGGCCGAGCATGGCCGGCACGATCATCGAGCGACGGGACCAGGTCTTGATGACGTTCTTGGTGCCGGCTTCGTTCTGGGCGTCCACCTTCTTCATCAGGTGGTCGTCGACGAAGGGCCCCTTCTTCAAGCTACGAGGCATCTCAACCCGTCCTTAGCGCTTCTTGTTCGTCTTGCGGCGGCGGACGATGTACTTGTTCGACGCCTTCTTGGGCGAACGAGTACGGCCTTCCTTCTTGCCCCACGGGGACACCGGGTGGCGACCACCGGAGGTACGGCCCTCACCACCACCGTGCGGGTGGTCCACCGGGTTCATGACCACACCACGCACGGTCGGGCGGACGCCCAGCCAGCGCTTACGGCCCGCCTTACCCCAGTTGATGTTGCTCTGCTCGGCGTTGCCGACCTCGCCGACGGTGGCGCGGCAGCGGACGTCGACCAGGCGGATCTCACCGGACGGCATGCGCAGGTGGGCCATCTGGCCCTCCTTCGCGAGCAGCTGCACCGAGGCGCCGGCGGAGCGGGCGAACTTGGCGCCGCCGCCCGGACGCAGCTCGATGGCGTGCAGCGTGGTACCGACCGGGATGTTGCGCAGGGCAAGGTTGTTGCCCGGCTTGATGTCGGCCCCGGGACCGTTCTCGACGCGGTCGCCCTGGCTCAGGCCACGCGGCGCGAGGATGTAGCGCTTCTCGCCGTCCGCGTAGTGCAGGAGCGCGATGCGCGCGGTGCGGTTGGGGTCGTACTCGATGTGCGCGACCTTCGCCGGCACGCCGTCCTTGTCGTGACGACGGAAGTCGATCACGCGGTAGGCGCGCTTGTGGCCACCGCCCTGGTGGCGGACGGTCACACGACCGGAGTTGTTACGGCCACCCTTGCTGTGCAGGGGGCGGACCAACGACTTCTCCGGCGTGGACCGCGTGACCTCGACGAAGTCGGCGACGCTGGAGCCGCGACGGCCCGGCGTAGTCGGCTTGTACTTGCGGATTCCCATTTCTCAGTCCTCGTCCGATATCGGACGATCCGGACCGCCCTCAGGCGGTCGGACCGCCGAAGATGTCGATACGGTCGCCCTCAGCGAGGGTCACGATCGCGCGCTTGGTGGACGCGCGCTGGCCGAAGCCGGTGCGGGTCCGCTTGCGCTTGCCCTGGCGGTTGATCGTGTTGACCCCGGTGACCTTGACCGAGAAGACCGCCTGGACGGCCTGCTTGATCTGGGTCTTGTTGGCGCTCGGGTCCACGATGAACGTGTACTTGCCCTCGTCGAGGAGCGCGTAGCTCTTCTCGGAGACGACCGGCTTGAGCAGCACGTCACGGGGGTCCGTGAAGGACTTGCTCAGCGGGGTCTCGACGGTGTTCTTGCCCTCGGCGGCGTGGCGGCGCGCCTTGGCGACGCGAGCGGCCTTGGCCTTCTTCGCGGCCTTGGAGGCGATTGCGGGGTGACGGATGGCCATCAGACCTCGCTCCCTTCGGTGTCATTGGCCTTCGGGCCGGACACGAAGGACTCGAAGGCGGCCTTGGTGAAGACCACGTCGTCCGAGACGAGAACGTCGTACGTGTTCAGCTGGCCCGGCTCCAGGATGTGGACCTGGGGCAGGTTGCGGGCGGACAGCCACGCGGCCTCGTCGGCGCGGTCGACGACCAGGAGCAGGTTCTTGCGCTCCGAGATCTTGCCGAACAGCGTCTTGGCGGCCTTCGTCGACGGGTTCTCACCCTCGACGACGCCGGAGACGACGTGGATGCGGTTGTGGCGGGCCCGGTCGGTGAGGGCGTGACGCAGCGCGGCAGCCTTCATCTTCTTCGGGGTCCGCTGCGAGTAGTCACGCGGCACGGGACCGTGCACGACGCCACCACCGGCGAACTGCGGCGCGCGGGTCGAACCCTGACGGGCGCGACCGGTGCCCTTCTGGCGGTACGGCTTCTTGCCACCGCCGCGGACCTCGCCACGGGTCTTGGTCTTGTGCGTGCCCTGACGGGCCGCGGCCAGCTGCGCGACGACGACCTGGTGGATCAGCGGGATGCTGACCTTCTCGACGTCGAAGATCTCCGCGGGGAGTTCGACGGAACCGGCCTTGTCGCCCGCCGGCGAAAGGATGTCAACAGTGCTCATCGGTTACCTCAGGCCCCCTTGGCCGCGGTGCGGACCAGGACGAGGCCGCCGTTCGGACCGGGAACCGCGCCCTTGATGAGCAGCAGACCCTTCTCCGCGTCAACGGCGTGGACGGTCAGGTTCTGGGTGGTGACCCGCTCGTTGCCCATGCGACCCGCCATGCGGAGGCCCTTGAACACACGGCCCGGGGTGGCGCAGCCACCGATGGAACCGGGGGAGCGGTGCTTGCGCTGGGTGCCGTGTCCGGCGCCGAGGCCCTTGAAGTTGTGACGCTTCATGACACCGGCGAAGCCCTTGCCCTTGCTCTTGCCGGTCACGTCGACCTTGATGCCGGCCTCGAACACCTCGGCGGTGATCTCCTGGCCGAGGGTGTACTCGCTGGCGTCAGCGGTACGGATCTCGACGAGGTGGCGGCGGGGAGTGACGTCGGCCTTGGCGAAGTGGCCCTTGAGGGGCTTGTTCACCTTGCGCGGGTCGATCTCGCCGAACGCGATCTGGACGGACTCGTAGCCGTCGACGTCGTTCGTACGGACCTGGGTGACGACGTTGGGGCCGGCCTTGACGACGGTGACCGGGACGACGCGGTTGTTCGCGTCCCACACCTGCGTCATGCCGAGCTTCTCGCCCAGGATGCCCTTGATCTGCTTAGCCATCGTTCAGATCACCGGCCTCAGAGCTTGATCTCGATGTCGACACCGGCCGGGAGGTCGAGTCGCATCAGAGAGTCAACGGTCTTGGGGGTCGGGTCGAGGATGTCGATCAGGCGCTTGTGCGTGCGCATCTCGAAGTGCTCGCGCGAGTCCTTGTACTTGTGCGGCGACTTGATGACGCAGTACACGTTCTTCTCAGTGGGCAGCGGCACCGGGCCCGCGACCGACGCACCAGTGCGGGTCACCGTCTCGACGATCTTCTTCGCCGAGGAGTCGATGACCTCGTGGTCGTAGGCCTTGAGCCGGATGCGGATCTTCTGTCCCGCCATGGCTACTCAGTAGTCCTGTCTCTCTTACGCTCTGGAACCCGGTGGATTCCTTCTGCTGCCTTCGTTCCTCCGACCCACGCGGTCGGGCGTGTCGCACTCTCGCTGACACAGATGCCCCTTGTTCGAACATCCCTGCGGGATTGCGCACGGCCCTGCCGGAACCGCGAGCCGGGGGCGGAAGGCCCACCGGGTGCCTGGCCGGTGCCGCGCAGACGCTTCCCGGAAGATTCCCGTACGTCCGCCCCAGTGCTGCCGTGTGGCAGTTAGGGCGACGAGTACTGTGGGACTCGCTTCCGGTCCCCCCGGCGGGAGGCGCGCAGCATCAACACTCGACCGAGCAACTCCGACAGTCTGCCATATGGGGCAGGGGCGACGCCAATCGAGCCGGAGAGAATACCCCGGGGGTGACGCAGGTCAAACACAAGGCCACACGGCCCCGCTTCCCACCAGGGCCTCACACCCGGAGGATCCGCTCCAGCTCCGCGTCGTAGGCCCGGTAGCCGGCCTTCCCCCACTCGGGCGCGTCGGAGCCCGGCCGCAGGATGGCGGGCAGGTGGGCGACGCGCCACATGCGGTGGACATCGGCGGGGGCGGTCCGGCTTGCGCCTCCACCACTCGCCGCGTTCCTCGTCCGGCCTCTCTTTCGTCGGGCGCACCCAGCGGCGGGGTGGACGCTCCGGGTCCGGGACGGTGGCGGCGCGGAATCGGGCGTCCAGCCGGGCGAGCAGCAAGTCGGCGGCAGACACCACTCCTGTCACCCGCCGGTGATGCGCGGCGCTTCACCCCCGGAGCCGCGGCACCCTCGTCGGCAGGAAATGCCAACTCTTCAGGTGCGGGGCAATCTCACTCAGCGAGTGTCCACACGTGCGCAGTCTTCGGAGGGGCCGGCCTCTTTTCCCACTGCGTAACGTCAGCAACCTCGCCCCCATGAGGAATCACCCCGTTCCTGGCCTGGAAGTAGAGCCCGTAGGCCCAGTACTCCGGCTCCTCGTGGCACATGAGGTCGGGATAGGGATCAATCTCTGATCCTTCGTATGCGTCATTGATACGCGCCACGGCCTCTGCTCGAGAAATACCAAATCGGTCGACCATGACATCGGCGATTTCCCGAAAGTAGCGCAGCATACCGTCGTCGAGCTCCGTAAGGAACTCCTGCGTCCTCTTCATGGACCCCATCTCCGCAAGAAGGAATTATCGAACGGTTGGATCTTCGACCCGTATTTGCCCCGGTCGACAGGATTCGGGCCTGTCAGGTCCCCCTTTTCAGGGCCCGCATGTTGACTGAATCAATCGCGCAGCGGGACCAGTCCAGCTCGCCACGAGAGCCGAGTTCGTCGAGGACCAGGCTGCGCTGTCAGGCATTCCTCCAGCCCGAGGTCGGTCCGTGAGGTCGCGCACCACACCCTCCCGCCTTCTGCCACCAGCCGCCGATCAATAGGAAGCCGTGGGCTGGATCCTGCCGGTGAGCCTCTGCAAAGCCTCGTCGCCGGTGGAGGCCAGTAGCCAGACGCTGTCCATGCCGGCGTAGACCGAGCCGTCCGCCGCCATGGCCAGGTGCTGGTTCCCGCGATCGCGCATGCCGATGGGGTACAGGTCGGCGCCTGCCTGCTCGGCGAGGTCATCGATGATCTCCGCGTCCCAGAGCGCCAGCAGCGGGTCCAGCGAGAACTCCATCCACGGCATCGAGTCCCACGGCTCACGGTAGGGCACGCCGACTCCGCCGAACTCCGACAGGAAACGCCGTGCCGCTTCGTGGATCTCGAACTCGCCGACCTGCAGGAGGATGCTTTCCCAGGTCCGCGTGGGCATCGACCGGCCCGGAAACCAGCCGCCGGCCCGCAGCACCCGATCCGTCTGCTCCGACCATCGGGTCCCGGCGTCCGGGCCGGTCTCCACGGTGTGCAGCCGCCGCCAGAAGGGGTGCTCGGGCGCTGGACCGCAGGGCTGCCAGAGGGCGGACTGGGCGCTCTGTGCCTCGATCAGGCGGGCAAGCGCCTGATCAGTGCTCGGGGCAAGCCGTTCCACACGATCCCTCATGAGGTGGAGAGCTCCGTCCTCCGCGATTCCCAGGAAACTGGCACCTTCGTCCGCGGTGCCCACGGGGTAGAGGAGGGCCCCGGCTTCTCGGCTCGCCTTCGCGAAACGCTCGTGCTGCCACTGCGCGCGATGGGGATCGAACCGGATGGCAGACGAAGTGGTGATCGAATCGGCAGGCCAGCCGTAGGTCACCAGCCCGCCGAACTCGGAGAGGAACCGGCGTGCGGCCTCGTGGGCCACGAAGGAGCCGCGTTCGCCGAGGGTCGCCTCCCAGGTGTCGGTCGGCACCGAGCGACCGGGCCGCCAGCCTGCGCGCCGCAGCACTTCCTTGGTCTGCCGGGACCAGTCACATGTCCGACCTGCCCTTGGCCGTGTTTCGCCTCCCTCCCCGCCTGAGCGACTGGGAACTCGCCGCACCGCGACTGGTTCGGTCCGCGGCTGTTCGGGGTGCGGAAGCCTGGGCCCCATCTCAGTCCTTGATCGTCCAGGGGGGCGAGCCCGGTTCGGGAGCGGGGCGTACCTTCAGGGCAGAGAAGTCGATGGACTCATCGTCGTCCTCGTCGCCGGTCGGCAGCCGGCCCGAGTCGTCCGGGTAGTAGTACAGGCCATAAGCCCAGTACTCCGGAGGCTCATGGCACATCAGATCCGGGTACGAAGAAATTTCGGAATCTTGGTACCGCTCGTTGATCCTTGCCACGGCCTCGGCTCGGGAGATGCCGAACCTCGACACCATTTCGTCCGCCATGTCTCGGAAATACTCGAGCATGCCCTCGTCGAGGCGCATAAGGAATTCTACGGTCATGATGTAGGCGGCCCTACTCGTCGATGAATGGAATTGGAGAACAGCTCGGCGGCCCGGTCGCCGAAGATGGCGATCTGGTGCCCCTCGAGGACGGGCGGCTTACCGCCACGCAGGAACCCCTTGAGGTTGAGGAGCATCGGCCCCTCCACCAGCTCATGGTTGTGCATGGCACCGCCATTGCGGTGATGGCGGATGAAGTCCGCCACATCGTCACCCGGCCCATTGAATATCTTGCTGCTCAGACTGTCCAACTCGGCCTTCGGGACCTTGAAATGGATGACGGCAGGTACACCGCCGTTCCGCTCCGCCAGCTTCTTGGCCCAGTCCAGTGCCTGCTTCGGATCGTTGGTGACGTAGAAGCCGCCACGCCCGAAGTCCATCTTGCGGGTCGACGCGTGAATGTCGATACCATTCGCCAAGATATTGTCTGCGTGATTCCCGAGCGTGCCGTGGTAGAGGTCCACCATGCACGGAGCCTTCAGTCCCAGCGGATCCTTCCACTGCAACGGGTTCTTCACATAGGCATGGTGGTTCGGTGCCGGAGTCCGTCCCAGCGGATCCGGACTGATGTAACGGGCCGTGCCGGGCTCGTAATAGCGGTGATGGTTGTAATGCAGCCCGGTTTCCGCGTCGAAGTACTGCCCGGGGAATCGGAGCGGGCAGTCGACCCGTCCCTCGCCGGGCAGGTCGACGGGGACACCCCAAAGTGTTGATGCCTGGGTCCAGACGACGTTCCCGTCGGCGTCGATGAGTTCCGTCGGTGTGCCCAGCAGGTCGGTGACAATGGCATAGAAACGCTCGTCGATCTCGTCCTGCGGCGTGTCCGGTTCGACGGGGCCGGTCGCACGTATCCGCTGGCTGATCGGAGACGACCCGTCGAGCCAGTCCCACGACGTGCTGACCGTCCCGTCCGTCTGTTCCGCAAGGTCGTCGCCGTCCCAGAAGAACGACACCTGCTCGAGCACCGTTGTCTCGTCGTCCGCCAGCAACTGCTTTCCGACTCGCCGACCGACCGGGTCATAGACGTAGCGCCAGTGACGGCCGTCCGGAGTCAGGACGTCGGTGAGCTGGTCCTCGGCGTTCCAGTGGTAGCGCCACTCCCGTCTGCCGCCGGACAGCAGGCGGGTGATGCGCCGTACCACCCGCCCCTGCCCGTCGTGACGGTAGGACGTGCGGCCCGCTCGCTCGATGAGGGTGCCGGAGTAGGTGCGGTTTCCGGAATCGGTCTCCTCGTCCCGCACCTGTCCCGTGGTGCGGGATGCGGTCAGGTTGCCCAGTACGTCGTACTCGTATGCCTCGTCCCATTCGGCCCCGCCCCGTGCGGCGGTCACTCGTCCAGCGTGGTCGAGAGTGAAGGCGCGCTCGCCGTGGCGGGAGTCCGTCACCGCCGTCAGCGCGCCATCGGGCCGGTGCTGGAATACGCGCTGCCGAGCCTCCCCACCAGCCGTGACGACGCTCTGCTTCGTGCGCAGCCGCTCCGCGTCCCACTCATGGGTCAGCCTCGCGGCGTCGCCCAGCACTCGTGCGATCTCGCGGCCTGCGACGTCGTAGTGGAAGTCGATGTCATGGCTGCCGACCTGCTGCACCAACGCGCGGCGCTCCGGCTCGTACGTCCACCTGGTGAGCGCGCCGCTCGGTGTCCTGCGGGCGGTGCGACGCCCGGTGAGGTCGTATTCGGACCGTACTTCCCGGCCGTTCCACGACTCGGCGAGCAGCCGGCCGGCCCCGTCGTGTTCCCGGCTGAGATCGATGTCCGCGTTACGGGCCCGGACCAGCCTGCCGAGCAGGTCGTACTCGTACGTCGTGGTACTGCCGTCCGCCTCCATGCTGACGACGTTGCCGAGCAGGTCGTGGCTGAACCGGGTGGTCTCGCCCGCGCCGTTGGTCCGTTCCACCAACTGGCCCGCCGCGTCGTAGCGGTAGGTCAGAGTGCGGCCGTTGACATCGGTCTCGGAGACGAGCCGGCCGACACCGTCGTACGCGTAGACCCAGGTCTGGCCCGCCGCATTGGTGACGCTGCGCAGTCTCAGTTCCGTGTCGTACTCGAAGCGTTCCGAACTCCCGTCCCCGTGCTCCCGCAAGGTGCAGAGGTCGAAGTGGGTGTTCTCGTACGTGGTGGAGCGGCCGTTCGAGGACCGGTACTCCAGTGGATTGCCTTCAGCGTCGTACGACCAGCGCTCCGTGGTCCCGTTGGGGAGATGCCGCCATGAGATCTGGCCCTCGATGGTCCAGCCGACGCGCGTGGTCTGCCCAAAAGTGTCGGTGAGTTCGGTGATGCGTCCGAAGGCGTCGCGTGTGAAGGTACTGCTCGCGCCCAGCGCGTCCGTAGTGCCGACAAGGAGGCCGGCTTCGTCGTTGACCATGGTCTGCTGACGGCAGCCCAGGGCGTCTGTGATGCCGGTGAGTCCCCCGCGTTCGTCGAAGGTGAAGGACGTGGTCGCGCCCAGTGGGTCGATCACGGCGACCCGGTTGCCCTTCGCGTCATAGGCCGCTTCCCATGCGCTGCCGTCGGGCTGGGTCACCTTCGTGACGTAGCCGTGCTCGTCGTACTCCTTACGAACCACCCCGCCGTCCGGGCGAACGATCTCCGTGACGTCGCCCTCGGGGCCGTAGTGGAAGTTCGTGGTGCGGCCAAGCTGATCGGTGAGCTTCACGAGACGCCCGTGATCGTCCCAACTCCGGGTGACCGTATGTCCCAGCGGATCGGTCTCTCGGACGGGCCGGAGGTCTTCGGTGAACGTGTACGTGACGGAGTGACCGAGAGAGTCCGTAGCCACAGTGGTGCGCGTGTTGTCGTCATACGCGTATGAGTAGGCGAGGACCCCGGTGTCACCGCCGGTGCGGACACAGCGGCCGATGTCGTCGTAGGCGTAGCGGTACCAGTAACCGTCCCTGCTCTGCCAGCCGGTGACTCGCTGCTCGTCGTCGTAGCTGTAGCGCTGGGGAACCGAGGAGGAGTCGACCACGCCGGCGAGGCGGCCGAGCTCGTCGTATTCGTAAGACAGGAGCCTGGGCTCGGCAGGGTCGCTGAGGAGGTCGAGCGCGGTCACACGGCCCGATGCGGTGGTGATGCCGATGCGGTATCCGCCGTGGTGGACAAGCTCGCGCGGAGTCCCGTCCGCGGCGTAGTGGATGCCGATGGCGTTGCCGTTGCGGTCCACTATGCCGACCAACGGGAGTACTGAGTCAGATCCGCCTTGCACACGACTGAAGTTGAGTGTCGTTCCGGTCTCGGGCTGTCTCACGGTGATGTGCGCGTCGGGCGCACCGTCCCAGCTGAGCGGCCAGTGGGGGCCGATCAACGGCCTCATCGACTCACCCGGCTCGGGGACCGTGTAGTAGAGCACCGTCCCGTCTGCTCCGACGAACCGGATGCCGCCCTCTTCGAGCAGCAGCCTCTGGTCCAGGGTGGAGGTCCAACTGGTCCCGAACCAGCCACCCGCTCTCACCCCGGTGCGGTGACTGCGCTCGAGCACCAACGGCAGGACGCCGGGCAGGTGTACGTCGGTGATCGACATGACCATCTGACCAGTGGCCATGTCAATGGGATCACCGCAGGTGAAGAGGTTCTTCATCTGTCGGCCGAGGCCTTTCAGGCGTGGCCCCATGCCCTTGAGGCCCATGGCCATTCCCTTGAGACCCGTCTTGCCCAGAGCCTTGAGGCCTTTGGCGAGTCCGCCGAGCGTGGTGAGCCCCTTCATACCCGGGATGCAGTCCAGCGCGGCGAACCCCACGTCCCATAGGGATGCTTGACCCTTGGAATATTTATAGAGCGTGTCGGCTAGCACGACCGCGGCGGCGATCAGCACGATCGCACCCAGGATCGGCCCACCGATGATCATGGCAACGATCCCAAGGACGGTCACGACGACCTTGCAGACCGCGACGATGGTGTCCCAGTTGTCCGTGAACCAGTCCCCGACTTCCTCCCACCACGACCGGTTCTGGATGCCGGCGTCCGAGGCCTCGTCGATCTTCGACTTCGCCTCGCGGGCGGCCTCCTCGCGCATCTTGCGCGCGTCCTCGGCCATCTTCTTCGCCGCGGCAAGGGCGTCCTGCGCGTCGGAGACGTCCGACTGGGCCTTGGTCTGGGCGGACTTGGCGTGCTGGACGTCCCGGGTCGCCGCCCGCACCTTGGCCTCGTCCGGCTTGTCCGCGTCCGACGTGCGGCCCGTCGGGTCGTCCTTGTACTTGTCCGCCTCCTTGCCCGCCCGCGTCACCCACGAGTCGGCCGAGGTGAGGCGGGACTGGGCCGAGGAGAGGCTGTCCCGCGCCTCGCGGCCCTTGCGCAGGGCCTTGTCCGCCAGCGACTGCGCGCGCTCCAGCTTCGGCCAGAAGTCCGCCAGCGCGTCGCCGCACATCTCATAGGACTTCTTCAGCTTCTTGAGGTTCTTCGGGACATCCGCGAAGTCCTCCTTGAAGACGTCGGCCGACTTGCCCGCCCACTCCAGGAGCGTGCCCTCGCCCGCCATCCCCTTGACCAGGCGCAGCGCGTCGGAGACGTCGTCGGCGAAGTCGTGCAGGTGCTTCGCGAGTGTGCGTACCCGTTGGGGGTCGCCAGGGGTCGGATCCTTGTCCAGATCCAGGACATGCCAGTCCGAAGGCCTGTGCCCTGCCATACCGCAACCCCCGTCACGCGCACATCCACGTCAACAACCGTATGCACACGTGAACTTACAAGGCACAGCCGTTCGTCGAAAAGGCAGGGCCCGGATCGTGAACCGTGCGGGGCGGCATCAGGCACCGCGGCCGCGCACGGCCCGCCAAGCATCCCCGACGGCGTACACGCACCCCAGCCAGCAGGCTTCCAGCCTGTCCCGCACCACCACGTACACCCACCGCCGCTTGAACCACGGCGGCAGCTTCCGGAACGGGACGAACGTCAAGGTGTCCCTGATGGGGTGCTCGGCGACGCCGCCGGGGCCCTCCTCGCGCAGGGCCGCGTACAGCTCGGGAGTCAACTCCCCGTTCAGGCGGGCCGCGTGACCCGCCGCGGTGAAGGCGAACCCCCGCTGAGCGGCGTCCGGCAGTCGCAACGCCCGGGCGATCCGCGGGGATGCCTCCGCCGGCGAGCAGTGGAACGCCAAGCCGATCACCGCCGTACCCAGACGCGCCTCACCACGGTCGAAGGCGGCGTCCCACTCCCCCGGGTCGTCCAGCCTCAGCAGGCCCTCACCGCTCTCCCAGTCCCACCCGCGAGACACCGGCACATCAGCCCGTGAAGCGGAACGTCGACGTGATCGCGTCGAAGATGTCGAAGAAGGAGTCCGCGAGGTCGAGGACCTGGCTGCTGCCGGCGACCAGGGCGACCTTGCCCTCCTGGCCCGGCACGGGGATGTACGTCTGCATCAGCACAGCCCTGATCGTGCGGTTGAGGGCATCGCCCGGTACGGCGATGTCCTCGATGCCGTGCGTGCGCGCGGCCGGGCCCACACCGGGGATGTCGACGGTCGTGACCTTGCGCCAGGAGTCGCCCTCCCGCTTGGCCTCCTTGACCGCGAGCTGGCCGGCGATGACGGAGGGATCATTCGACAGCGGCTCGCCACGCTCGTTGCGCCCGCCGACGAGGGAGACGGTCACGGACCCCGTGATCGGTGTGTCGCCGCCGAAGTTCTCCGCCATGCAGCCGCAGTACAGCGCGCCCGACTTCCAGGCATCGGCAGCGGCCTTCTGGAGGAAGTCGACGTAGGTACCGCGGTACTGCTCCAACTCCGGTCGCTGCTGCACCCGTTCACTGACCATCCGGCGGATCGAGTCGTCCCGCGACTCCGGCCGTACGTCGAACTCCCACCACGTCTCCGGCACCTTGATCCGGAAACCGCCCCGCTCGACGGTCAGGGTCTCCATGTAGCGGGCCATGGCGCCGGCCTTTCGTTCGCTCGATCACAAGTCCGGCCATCGTCCCATCACCGGGGGGTGGGGTACGACATGGTCAGCGGGTGCGACGGACGAGACAGGTGACGGCCACGGACATGGCCGGTGCATCGATCACGGGCGGTCGGCCGGCTCACCGAGCACCTGGGGCTCATCCACCGTCCAGAAGGGAGAGTCCTTCGGCGGTGCCGGGCGTACGGGGAGTGTGGTGAGGTCGATGGCCGCGTCCGCGACCGGGTCGCCGACCGGAATCCGGCCCCGGCCGTCCGGACCGTAGTACAGACCGCAGGCCCAGTACTCGGGCAGCTCGTGTCCCATGAGCTGGAGGTCCAGGGCGGCCGACTGCCGCGTCCCGTACGCCGCGTTGACCCTGGCGACCGCCTCCGCACGGGGGACACCGACGCGCTCCACCAGCACGTCCACCATCTCGCGGAAGTAGCCGAGCATCTCCTCGTCGAGCGGAAGCACGAACTCCGTGCCCGTGGTGCCCGCCGTGGGGCACGCCCCGTACTCGACGAGCCACCGCAGGCGCCTGACCTCCGCCACCAGCCGCGGCACCATGTCCCTGGCTCTGGCGGCGAATTCGGGGTCCGGGATCGTGGCCGCGCACAGTTCCTCGATCGAGTCCAGGTCGAGCTCGTCGCGAGCCGGTTCTGAAGTCATGCTCCAGTGTTACGGCCTGCGCAAGAACGAACCGGCCCGGGGCTGCCCCCACCCCCACTCACCAGCCCGTCCTCGGCCCCCCACTCCCCCAGCCACCGTGATGGCACACGACCACACCACAGGGGGCACCACCAACCAGGCGCACCCGACCTCTGGCACCCCGGTTCCGCGACGTACCCTGCGGGCCATGACCCGCACCACCCCACCCCGCCCCCTCGACGTCACCGGTCTCTTCCCCGAGCTGGCCCCGCTCGCCCGCACGGCCGTACGGCTGCATCCCCGGGCCGGTGCGCCGACCGCGGACGACAGTTCCATCGGCGGGCCCCTGCTGTGGCCGGCCGGTGAACCATGGCCCGGCTGCCCTGAGCACACCGGCCCCTGGCACCGCGGGCTCGACCCGGTCGACGTCCGGCTGCGGCGGCGGATCCTCGCGGAGGCCTGGGCCCGCCCACGCGCGGAGGGAGAGAAACTGCTGACCGACGAGGAGCGGACGGTCGTCGACCGGGCGACCGAGAAGGCCCGCATACCGCAGGACGGGCCCGTCCCGTTGGTGCCGGTCGCCCAGCTGTACGCCTCCGACGTTCCGGGCCTGCCCTGCCCGGAGGGAACCGACCTGCTTCAGGTGCTGTGGTGCCCCTTCGGCCACGCCCCGGACCATCTGCCGTACACGGAGCTGCGCTGGCGTACCACAGCCGACGTGAGGGCCTCGCTCACCGACGTCCCGCAGCCGTCCGTCATCGGCGACGACGGCTATCTGCCCCAGCCGTGCGTGCTGCATCCCGAGCAGGTCACCGAGTACCCGGCGCCGCACGAGCTGCCCGAGGCGCTCGCCGAGCGGATCAGCGCGTGGGAGGAGGAGAGCGAGGAGGCCGACGAGGAACAGGACGAGGTCTGTTACCAGTACGACCTGGCGGTCGCCCCGGGCAGCAAGGCCGGCGGTCACGCTCCCTGGAGCTTCTCCGATCCGTTCCCGATGTCCTGCCCCGAGTGCGGTGGGCCGGTCCGCCCTCTGCTCACCCTCGACGGCACGGAGTGGGACGGCGGCAGCGGAAGCTGGCAGCCGATCGAGGACGCGGGCTACGACGGCTACCACTTCCTCGGCCCGGCATGCGACACACAGCTGGAGATCGGCCGGAGCTACAGCTTGCAGTTGTACGTCTGCCGGGTGTCATCGGACCATCCGCACGTCCAGAACATGCAGTGATCCAGACCGACGCCCCGTCACACCGTCGGCATCACGCCCAGGGCGGAGGTGGACGGGTTGCCCGGGCCGGGAGGTTGCCCGCCCGGGGGAGCATGCAGCCGTCGCGTCCACCAACGGCAAAGGGGCCCGTACGACCGAAGTCGTACGGGCCCCTTCGAGCCACTCAGGTCAGTTGACCCTCAAGCCAGTCCGAAGACTCACTTGTTGATCTTGGTGACCTGGCCGGCGCCCACGGTCCGGCCACCCTCACGGATGGCGAACTTCAGGCCCTCTTCCATGGCGACGGGCTGGATGAGCTCCACCTTCATCTCGGTGTTGTCACCCGGCATGACCATCTCGGTGCCCTCGGGGAGGGTCACCACGCCGGTCACGTCCGTCGTACGGAAGTAGAACTGCGGGCGGTAGTTGTTGAAGAACGGCGTGTGGCGGCCACCCTCGTCCTTGGACAGGATGTAGGCCTGCGCCTCGAACTCGGTGTGCGGGGTGACCGAGCCCGGCTTGATGATGACCTGGCCGCGCTCGACGTCCTCGCGCTTGATGCCACGGAGGAGCAGACCGACGTTCTCACCGGCCTGGCCCTCGTCGAGGAGCTTCCGGAACATCTCGATGCCGGTGACCGTGGTGGTGGTCTTCTCCTGCTTGATGCCGATGATGTCGACGGTCTCGTTGACCTTCAGGACACCACGCTCGATACGGCCGGTGACGACCGTTCCGCGACCGGTGATCGTGAAGACGTCCTCGATCGGCATCAGGAACGGCTTGTCGACGTCACGCTCGGGCTCCGGGATCGCCGTGTCGACGGCGTTCATGAGCTCGAGAACCGAGTTGCCCCACTCCTTGTCGCCCTCGAGGGCCTTCAGAGCGGAGACCTTGACGACCGGAACGTCGTCGCCCGGGAACTCGTACTCGGAGAGGAGCTCACGGACCTCGAGCTCGACGAGCTCCAGGATCTCCTCGTCGTCCACCATGTCGGCCTTGTTCAGGGCGACGACGATGTACGGAACGCCGACCTGGCGGGCCAGGAGCACGTGCTCCTTGGTCTGCGGCATCGGGCCGTCGGTGGCGGCGACCACGAGGATGGCGCCGTCCATCTGCGCCGCACCCGTGATCATGTTCTTGATGTAGTCCGCGTGACCGGGGCAGTCGACGTGGGCGTAGTGACGCGTCTCGGTCTGGTACTCGACGTGCGCGATGGAGATGGTGATACCGCGCTGGCGCTCCTCAGGAGCCTTGTCGATCTGGTCGAAGGCCGAGGCCTCGTTCAGGTCCGGGTACGCGTCGTGCAGCACCTTGGTAATGGCGGCCGTGAGGGTCGTCTTACCGTGGTCGATGTGACCGATGGTGCCGATGTTGACGTGCGGCTTAGTCCGCTCGAACTTCGCCTTCGCCACTGGGGTCCTCCTGTGGAGTGGTTCTGGTACGCCTTACTCATCGGCGCCAGGTGATCTTTGCTGGAAAGCCCGGGCCCCGGGGCATTCTCACCACGATTGCGGCGGAATGCCCATCAAGGCTCCGGAGTCAAGCCTACGGCGTGTAGACGCGGTGCGTTACTCGCCCTTGGCCTTCGCGATGATCTCCTCGGCGACGTTCCGCGGAACCTCGGCGTAGGAGTCGAACTGCATGGAGTAGCTCGCACGGCCGGACGTCTTGCTGCGCAGGTCGCCGACGTAACCGAACATCTCCGAGAGGGGCACGAGGCCCTTCACGACGCGGGCACCGGCCCGCTCCTCCATGGCCTGGATCTGACCACGGCGGGAGTTGATGTCGCCGATGACCTCACCCATGTAGTCCTCGGGCGTGGTGACCTCGACGGCCATCATCGGCTCGAGCAGCACGGGGCTGGCCTTGCGCGCGGCCTCCTTGAAGGCCTGCGAACCGGCGATCTTGAACGCGAGCTCGGAGGAGTCCACCTCGTGGTAGGCACCGTCGAGCAGCGTCACGCGCACACCGGTCATCTCGTAACCGGCGAGGATGCCGAACTGCATGGCCTCCTGCGCACCGGCGTCCACCGAAGGGATGTACTCCTTCGGCACACGGCCACCGGTCACCTTGTTGATGAACTCGTACGAGGCGTCGCCACCCTCGATGGGCTCGATCGCGATGATGACGCGAGCGAACTGGCCGGTACCACCCGTCTGCTTCTTGTGGGTGAACTCGACCTTCTCGACGGCCTTGCGGATCGTCTCGCGGTACGCGACCTGCGGCTTGCCGACGTTGGCCTCGACCTTGAACTCGCGCTTCATGCGGTCCACGAGCACCTCGAGGTGAAGCTCGCCCATACCGCCGATGACGGTCTGGCCGGTCTCCTCGTTGGTGTGCACCTGGAAGGAGGGGTCCTCCTCGGCCAGGCGCTGGATCGCGACGCCGAGCTTCTCCTGGTCGCCCTTCGACTTGGGCTCGATGGCGACCTCGATGACCGGCGCCGGGAAGTCCATGGACTCCAGGATGACCGGGTTCTTCTCGTCCGCCAGCGTCTCACCGGTGGTGGTCTGCTTCAGGCCCATGACGGCGACGATGTCGCCGGCGCCCACCGACTCGATCTCCTCACGCTTGTTGGCGTGCATGCGGTAGATCTTGCCGATGCGCTCCTTGCGGCCCTTGACCGAGTTCAGCACGGCGGTGCCGGACTGCAGACGGCCGGAGTACACGCGGACGAAGGTGAGCTTGCCGAGGTGCGGGTCGCTCATGATCTTGAACGCCAGCGCGGCGAGAGGCTCGTCCTCCGACGGCTTGCGCGCGATGACCTGCTCCGGGTCCTTGACGTCGTGGCCCTCGATGGCCTCGACGTCCAGGGGGGTGGGCAGGTAGCGCACGACCGCGTCGAGCAGGGGCTGAACGCCCTTGTTCTTGAACGCGGTGCCGCAGAACACGGGGGTGACGGTGGTGCCGCCGCCCTTGCCGGACGCGATGGTGATACGACGGATCGCGGCGTAGAGCTGCTCCACGGTGGGCTCGGTGCCCTCCAGGTACAGCTCCATCAGCTCTTCGTCGTTCTCGGCGACGGCCTCGAGCAGCTTGCCGCGGTACTCCTCGGCAGCCTCGGCGTGGGTGTCCGGGATGTCGACGGTGTCGTACATCTCGCCCTTGGTCGCCTCGGCCGACCAGACCAGGGCCTTCATCGTCACGAGGTCGATGACGCCCTTGAAGTCCGCCTCGGCACCGATCGGCAGCTGCATGACCAGCGGCTGCGCGCCCAGGCGGTCCGAGATCATGTCCACGCAGCGGTGGAACTCGGCGCCGGTACGGTCCAGCTTGTTGACGAAGCAGATGCGCGGCACGCCGTAGCGGTCGGCCTGACGCCACACCGTCTCGGACTGCGGCTCGACACCGGCGACACCGTCGAACACCGTCACGGCACCGTCGAGCACGCGCAGGGAGCGCTCCACCTCGACGGTGAAGTCGACGTGACCCGGGGTGTCGATGATGTTGATGGTGTAGTCGTCGCCCTCGAGCGGCCAGTGACAGGTGGTCGCAGCAGACGTGATCGTGATGCCACGCTCCTGCTCCTGCTCCATCCAGTCCATGGTGGCGGCGCCGTCATGGACCTCACCGATCTTGTACGACACGCCGGTGTAGAACAGGATCCGCTCGGTGGTGGTCGTCTTGCCCGCGTCGATGTGGGCCATGATCCCGATGTTGCGGACCTTGGCCAGGTCAAGTGAAGTGGTAGCCATAAGGCTTCAGTCTTCTCTCGGTCTCGATGTGGGTAGCGACTACCAGCGGTAGTGCGCGAAGGCCTTGTTGGACTCGGCCATCTTGTGGGTGTCCTCGCGCTTCTTCACGGCCGCACCGAGGCCGTTGGAGGCGTCGAGAAGCTCGTTGAGGAGACGCTCGGTCATGGTCTTCTCGCGACGGGCGCGGGAGTAACCGACCAGCCAGCGCAGCGCCAGGGTGTTGGCGCGGCCGGGCTTGACCTCGACCGGCACCTGGTAGGTGGCGCCACCGACACGGCGGGACTTGACCTCGAGGGTCGGCTTGATGTTCTCAAGAGCGCGCTTCAGCGTGATGACCGGGTCGTTGCCGGTCTTCTCGCGCAGGCCCTCCATGGCGCCGTAGACGATGCGCTCGGCGGTGGAGCGCTTGCCGTTCAGCAGCACCTTGTTGATGAGCGACGTGACCAGAGGAGAACCGTAGACCGGGTCGATGATGACCGGGCGCTTCGGGGCGGGGCCCTTACGAGGCATTCTTACTTCTCCTTCTTGGCGCCGTAGCGGGAACGGGCCTGCTTGCGGTTCTTGACACCCTGGGTGTCGAGGGAGCCACGGATGATCTTGTAGCGAACACCCGGCAGGTCCTTCACACGGCCGCCGCGCACGAGCACGATGGAGTGCTCCTGCAGGTTGTGTCCCTCACCCGGAATGTAAGCGGTGACCTCGATCCCGCTGGTCAGACGCACACGCGCGACCTTACGCAGGGCCGAGTTCGGCTTCTTCGGGGTGGTCGTGAACACACGCGTGCAGACGCCCCGGCGCTGAGGGGAACCCTCGAGTGCGGGCGTCTTGTTCTTCTCGACCTTGTCCTGCCGGCCCTTCCGGACCAGCTGCTGGATCGTAGGCACTACTTCTCCGGTTTCTGTGTGCCGAATGGTGAAGCTAACCTGGAACGTCGCCGACCCACGCGGTCGGGTGTGTCGAACCCGCGGACTCCCGCCGCGAGGCAGAAACTGCGCAGATTACGGTGGCCGGTGTCAGCTCGCCGTGCGGTTCATGGCACACACGCGAGCCAGGGCACACCCCAGGCACAAGGTCTGAGCGTACCTACCGCATTCGCTGCGGTCAAAACAAATGGGCACCGCCCGCATCGCCATGCGGAACATGTCAAGCCCCCCGGCCGTTGCCGATCTTCAATTCGACGGCGACTGTCCGTTTTGCATACCTTCACGATGCTACGACGGACACCACCGTGAGCAACACCAGAACGAGTGCCCAACCCGCCGTGGACAACCACCCGAGGACCAGACCGGTCAGTGCGAGCCCGTCCCCCAGCTCGCCCCGGCTGCGGATCTCGGCCCGGGCCACATGCCCCAGCACGACGGCCGGGATCCCGGTCAGCCCCATGGTCGGCACGCACAGCAGCCCGCACACCCCGGCCGCGACGGCCTTCCCGTTGGTCCGCGCCCGCGGCACCGGCAGGAACGTCCCCGGCACGGGCAGGACCGAGGCCGGCTGGGGCAGCGGCCCCTGCGGCAGGTCCGCGACGAGCAGCGCCAGCTCCCCCACCGTCCGCGCCGCGTACGCCCGCCCGACCCGCTTCTCGAACTCGCCCTGCTCCATCCGCCCCTCGCCGTATCCGGCTCTGAGCACATCCACGGCCCGCTCCCGGTCGGCGTGCGACGCGAGCATCGATGGAGCGCCATAGCCCTGCCAGGGCTGCCAGGACGGATAGTGCGGCTGCGACACGGAGCACCTCCCCGGGGGCCGGAGTCCTTCCATGATGCGCCGAAGCGGGGGTTCCGGCACCGGTGCGTCCACGACGGGGCCCGCGTGTCGGCCACCCGGCCGATTGTCGCCCGTTCTTCCCATGGTCATTTCAAGTACGTTGACGCCTGTCAGGGGGCAGGCATCGGCACAGCTGAGCACGGGGGTCGGCGGGATGGCTGGGGGACAGACGCGAGCGTGGGACGACGACGGCGTCCCGTTTCTGGCCCGGCTGGAGCGGGACGACCGCGCCGCTCTGCTCTCCATCGGCCGTCCCCTCAGCTACCGGGAACGCGGCGTCATCCTGCACCAGGACGAGCCCTCGTCCCATGTCCTGCTGTTACTGCACGGCTGGACCAAGGTCACGGCGATCGCGGTCAACGGCTACGAGGCCCTGCTCGCCCTGCGCGGCCCCGGCGACATCATCGGTGAGGGTGCGGCGCTGAGCGGCCGACACCGCTCGGCGACCGTGACGGCTCTGGAGCCGGTCGAGGCGGTCGTCATCGACCAGGGCCGCTTCACCCTGTTCGTCTCGGAGCATCCCCGCGTGGCGCTGCATCTGCTGAGCCTGTCCACGGACCGCCAGCGGTCCACGGACCGACGTCGGCTGGAATGGGCCGCCCTCACCGTGCGAGAGCGACTCGCCGTCCTGCTGCTCGAACTGGTCCGCACCCACGGAAACCGCACGGACGAGGGCATCGAACTCACCATCGGGCTCAGCCAACAGGAGTTCGCCGGTTCGGTCGGCTCCTCACGCGAGGCGGTGGCCCGGCTCCTCAAGGAGTTGCGGGACCGGCAGGTCGTCGCTACCCGGCGCCGCCGGATCGTGGTGCTCCGCCCCGATGTGCTGCACCGCATCGCGGGTGACACCTCTGCCTGACGCACATCCAGGCCGTCCGGTCTGTGCACACGGTCACAGTCCGTCCATGTCATCGGTCCTCTGACGCGCGTCCGCGGGCCGCCATCGTGCTGGACCACGGACACCGACACGAGAGGCAGCCATGACCGACCCCGTGTACCGCACGATCCTCCTCTTCGACATCGAGCAGTACGGCTCTCGCGACGACGTGGAACAGACGTTCCTGCGCCGGGTCCTGTACGACGTCGTCGACACGACCCTGCTCACCGCCGGCGTCGACGAGACGGCCCGGCTGCGCGCCGACCGCGGCGACTCCGTCATGGAGCTCATCGACACCGCCATCCCCGTGCCGAACCTGGTCAAGACCCTCCTGACCGAGACCCCCGCCCTTCTCCACAACAAGAACCGCCTCCTCGCGGACAGCGCCCGTATGCGCCTGCGCATCGTCCTCTCCTCCGGCTACGTCGCGGTCGACGAACTGGACGGCTGGGTCGGCTCGGACCTCAACCACGCGGTCCGCCTCCTGAACTCCGATCCGCTGCGCGACGCCCTGAAGCAGCGAGAGGCCGATTGCGTGCTGTGCGTGTCGGACGGCATCTACGAGGGGGTGGTACGACACGGGCCGCTCGGGGTGCGCCCGCAGGAGTTTCACCGGGCGACGGTAGAGACGAAGGAGGGGCCCACGGTGGCGTGGGTGCACGGGGAGCCGGGCACCCACGGCTCCCCCGAAGCCGCCGGCGGCTCCGCCGCCCCGGCCCCGGAGGCAGCCGCACCCCGGCACAACGACACCCGCATCAAGGGCGACCAGTACGGTCAGACGGGCGGCACGCTCCACGGCGGTCAGCGCTTCGACTTCACCGGCCGTGCCCGGGACGAGCGCTGATGAGCCAGGGCGAGGCGGCGGCCGACTCACCCAAATCGGCCGAGGAGCCCGCACCGGACGCGGACAGGAAGAAGCAGGAGGACGAGGCAGAGGAGCAGCCGAGGCAGGAGGCTTGGGCCGCACGCCGGGACCTGATCGCCCACGGCCCGGACTTCGTCTCGACGCTGATCGGCCGCGACCAGTTCGGCCAGACGGGCGGTACCCACTACGGCGACCAGCACTTCCACTTCGGAGGCCGCCCCAAGGCACCCGCCCCCCCTGTCCGGACCGGTCCCGCACACGGAGATCGAGAGGCTGAAGGGTGTCTTCCGGAGCTGTGACAGCTTCGACGAGGCGCTCGGACGGCTGCGGGACGACAGGCTCGTCATCCTGTCCGGCGGACACGAGACAGGCCGCCGGTCCGCAGCGCTGATGCTGCTGCACCGGCTGGGCGCCGAGCCGATCCGCTCCCTCGACCCTCCGGCGTCGTTCGCCGCACTGGCCGACGAGGTCGACAGCTCGGCCGGATATGTCCTGTGTGATCTGGTTGTCAGCCGCAACCGCCCTCTGCGGGAAGCCCAGTTGCTGGCCCTTCGCGAGCAGTTGGAGCGGACCCGTGCCCGCCTGGTGATCACCGTCGAACCATCGGCGGCACTGGGCGACCTCTCCTCCGTACGGTGGGAGCCGCCACCGGCAGAGGACATGCTGCACGCCCATGTCACCCCGGCTACCGGCGAGGACGTCTGGCCCGGCCTGGTGGGTCTGCCGGCGGTGAAGGAGTTCCTCACCCGGCAGCACCGGCCGGACGAGATCAGGCAGTTCGCGCTGCAGGTCGTCGCCCACCACCGCGGCGAGATCGACGAGGCGCGGCTCGCCGCCTGGGGCGAGACAGCCGTGGCGACCCAGGTGGCCCGCTGGCTCACCGCGGAGAAGCCGGTGTTGCGGGACAAGGCGTTCCTCGTCTCCCTGGCCGTGTTCGACAAGGCGCCGTACGCGGTAACCGCCGAGCTGGCGGACAGTCTCTTCGTACGCCTGCACGAGATCCAGGACCCCGGTGCCCGGCCGTCCATCCCCGTGTTCGGCAGCTCACGGCAGGAACGCCTCCGGCTCGCCCACGCCGACGGCTACGTCACCGCGGAGGTCACCGAATGGGGTCCCCTGGAGGGCAGGTTCTGCGCCGCCTTCCGGGACGAGCGAACGGCTCGGATGCTGCTGGAGGAAGTCTGGAACCTCCACCCGTCAGCTCGCCCGGCCCTGGCGGAGTGGATCCGCAAGCTGACCGACGACCGGCGCCCGCTGGTGAGGACCCGGGTGGCGTCGGCCGCCGCACTGCTCGCCAGCGCCGATCTGTCGTCCGCCATGGCCCATCTCATCGAGCCATGGGCCGACAGCCGTAAGCCGCATGCCTGGCTGACCGCGGCCAATGCCCTCACCATGGCGCAGCTTCTGCGGGTGCCAACCGTCTCCCGGATCCTGCACGACTGGTGCACCGGGGACGTCGAGAGCCGTCGCTGGACGGCCATCCGCGCCTACGGCCTCCTCGGCCCTGTGCATCACGAGGAGACCCTGGCGGCCCTCGTGGACGCCATGCACCGGCCGCCGTCCGCCGAAACCGAGGACGCCCCCGAGAACGAGGAGGTGCCGGAGGAAGCCCGGCAGATCGCTGACGCCTTGGAGCTCCTGCTCCTCGCCGTACGGGAGCCCGTACTGGCCGCCCTGGCCGAGCTCCTCCCCGCCGACCGCATGGTCCGCCCGCATGCCCTGCTCGCGTTCCGCCAGGCCTGCAGGCAGGCCAAGGGCGACGAGAGCGACCGCCCGCCCGTCCTCGACTGGTACGCGCGGGCCGCGGCAGCCGAGGACGCTGCCGTCACCCGGCACCTGATCGAGTTCTGGGACGCGCTGCTGACCGACCGGGCGCACAACCCGCAGGCCCTCGGCGTCCTGCGCGGCTGGGTGCGCGGAGCCGACGACGACCCCGAGAGCGAATCGGCCCTCGCCTCCCTGCTCGGCGCCCTCGTCACCACACCTACCAACCGCCGGCGCGTCAGCCATCTGCTGAGCACGGTCCGCGACTCCAGGGGAGCCCGCTCGCCGGCCGCCGTCCGGCTGAGCCGGCGCCTCTCCCTCGACTGACCCCCTTCCGGAGGCCCACCATGGAGCACACCGAGCAAGAGCAACTGGACTGGTTCCAGCAGCAGCCCGAGCACCCCGCCGCCCCGCACACCGACGCCGACCCCGTCCGCACCGTCTGGCAGCTCCCCCGTTTCCACCTCGGCGGCCGGCGCTTCACGGGCCGCATCGACCACGCCCTGGTATGTGTGACGCGGAAGGGGGCGTACGAGACCTTCCTGCCGCCCGACCGGCCCACGTCCGTGCGGCGCTACATCGCCGTGTACGAGGTGGACACGGATCCGCACGCCTTCCAGCTGAACGTGCCCGTGCCCAGCAAGGTCGACAGCTTCGAGTTCGAGGTCACCGCCGACATCGGGTGGCGGGTCGCCGGCCCGGCGCGGTTCGTCCGCAGCCAGGAGCGGGACGTACCCGCCCTGCTCACCAGGGAGCTACTGCCGCTGCTGCGGGACGCCGGGCGTAGGCACCCCATCGATGCCAGCGCCGAGGCGGAGCGGGCCGTGCAGCAGGCGGTACGGGAGGCGACCTGGCTCGGCGAGGTCCAGGGCCTGAGCGTCACCTGCTCCATACGCCTGCGCCGCGACGCCACCGAGCGATTCCACCAGGCCCGGCTGCGCACAGCCCAGCACGAGGCGGAGGCCGCGAAGCCCGAGCACGAGGCGACCCTGCTCCGCGAAAGGTACGAGGCCGAACGCAGGGCCGAACAGATCCGCTTTTACGAACTCACCCTGGCCCGGGGCGGAACTGCCGCGCTCGCCCTGCACCTGGCGGCCCACCCCGACGAGACCCCACTCGTCCTGGAACACCTCCAAACAGGCCAGAACCGGTTGCTGGACACGCAGGTGAGCCTGATCAACCAGGCGCTGGAGGACAAGCATCTGGAGGACTACCAGTTGGACGAGCCCCGCAAGCTCGTCGCCGAGCGGATGAAGGCCATCCTGCGTACCACGGACCCGTCCAGACCGCCCGAGCCCGACCCGGGGTCCGGCACATGACCCCCTCGGACGACCCCGAGGTGCGGGCGGGCACCCAGCTGCTCTCCGACCTCAGGAACGAGATCGCCCGTGCCGACGCCAAGGCCACCGTTCTGGTCGGCGCGCTCGGCATCTCGGCGGGCGTGCTGGCCGCGCTCCTGACCAACCGCCACTGGAGTCCGGACCAACTCCCGGGGCCCGCCGCCCTGCTGTGGTGGGCGGGGACGGCTTCCCTGACCGTCGCTCTGTTCGCCCTCCTCCTGGCGGTACTGCCCCGCTACCGGAGAAGCCGCTGGACGCCCGGCCGGCCGCTCACCTACTTCGGCGACATACGGCGAGCCGCACAGGCCGGCCAGCTCGCCGCCGCCCTGGCGGAGACAGGCCGCGACCCCGGCCCCGGTCTGCGGGCCGCCCTCACCGAGACAAGCGGCATCGCCGCCCGCAAGCACTTCTGGATCCGGGCCGGACTGCTCTCGTTCGGCTGCGCGGTCGTCCTGCTGCCCGGCTCGATGCTCCTCACCTGAACGTCACCGCTCTCTGCCCCCGCACAGGAAGGACGGCCCCGCCCATGTCGTACGAGTCCGAGCTACCGCGGACGCCCGGCTCCTCTCCACCCACCTGCGACGACGAGCTCCCTCACCGCCCCGGCCGGGTCCACATCGCCGCCCGCCAACGCGGGGCGGACGCCACCGCTCTCGGCTCGCTGGTGCTGCACCTCCCGCATGGGACGGCCAGTCTGGGCGTCGTCTTCGTCATCTCGTCCGCCGTGAGCCACCTGAGCAATCTGCCGTGGCCGCTTCTCTTCGGAGGTTGGGCCCTCAGCGGAGCCCTGGCCTTCCACCGGCCTTGTGAGCGCCTCATGGCCCGGTGGCTGTTCGGCCTGCGCTACCCCACGCCGGAGGAGGACGAGCGACTGCTGCCCGTCTGGCGCGAGGTGACCGCCCGGGCCGGAGTGGACTCGAGCGGCTATCAGCTGTGGGTGGAGGAAAGCGACGACATCAACGCCCTGGCGGCGGCCGGTCACATCGTCGGTGTGACCAGTCATTCGCTGCGAGTCCTGCCGCCCGCCCAGCTCGGAGGCGTCCTCGCCCACGAACTGGGGCATCACACCCGGGGGCACGCGTGGGCCTCACTGCTGTCCGTCTGGTACGCGCTGCCGGCCCGGCTCGCCTGGCGTCTGCTGATTCTGCTGACCACCGGGCTGGGCCGGCTCCCGACCGGTGCGGCCGCCGTCGTGATCGGCGTGGCCGGCGCGGCCGTGATCGCGCTGGCGACCGCCACGTACGGACTGATCTTCCTGCCCCTGGCCACTCCGTACCTGGTCGCCGCGTTCTCCCGGCGGTCCGAGCTGCGGGCCGACGAGCATGCTGCGGGCCTTGGCTTCGCACCCCAGCTGATGGCGGTGCTGCACCAGGAACGCGACCGGGAGGAATCTCGCCGGGTCACTGCCCCGGGGCGAGCCTTCACAAGAGAGGGAGTGATCGCGCGGCTGCTCGACTCCCACCCCGACGTCCACACTCGGCTGCACCACTTGCAGAGCCATCTGAACAAGCGCCGGTGAAACGCCGAAGGGCGGCCACCCCGCAGGATGACCGCCCTCGACTCAAGCGACTCGCTTACTGGTTGTACGGACCGTAGTCGTAGTCCTCCAGCGGAACGGCCTGGCCGGAGCCCGTGCCGAACGGCGAGTAGTCGATGTCGTCGTAGCCGACGGCCGAGTACATCGCGGCCTTGGCCTCCTCGGTCGGCTCGACCCGGATGTTGCGGTAGCGGGACAGACCCGTACCGGCCGGGATGAGCTTACCGATGATGACGTTCTCCTTGAGGCCGATGAGGCTGTCGGACTTGGCGTTGATCGCCGCGTCCGTCAGGACTCGGGTCGTCTCCTGGAAGGAGGCGGCCGACAGCCAGGACTCCGTCGCCAGCGAGGCCTTGGTGATACCCATGAGCTGCGGACGACCCGAAGCCGGGTGACCGCCCTCCTGGACCACACGACGGTTCTCGTGCTCGAACTTCGAGCGCTCGACCAGCTCACCCGGCAGCAGCTCGGCGTCGCCGGACTCGATGATCGTCACACGGCGCAGCATCTGCCGGATGATGATCTCGATGTGCTTGTCGTGGATCGACACGCCCTGCGAGTTGTAGACCTTCTGGACCTCGCCGACCAGGTGGACCTGGACGGCACGCTGACCCAGGATGCGCAGCACGTCGTGCGGGTTGGTGGCACCCACGGTGAGCTTCTGGCCCACCTCGACGTGCTCGCCCTCGCTGACCAGGAGACGGGCACGCTTCGAGATCGGGAACGCCGTCTCGTCGCTGCCGTCGTCCGGGGTGACGACGATCTTCTTGGTCTTCTCGGTCTCCTCGATCCGCACGCGGCCCTGGGCCTCGGAGATCGGGGCGACACCCTTCGGGGTACGGGCCTCGAAGAGCTCGACGACACGCGGCAGACCCTGGGTGATGTCGTCACCGGCCACACCACCGGTGTGGAAGGTACGCATCGTCAGCTGGGTACCGGGCTCACCGATGGACTGGGCGGCGATGATGCCGACCGCCTCACCGATGTCGACCAGCTTGCCGGTGGCCAGCGAACGGCCGTAGCACATCGCGCAGGTGCCGACGGCGGACTCGCAGGTCAGGACCGAGCGGGTCTTGACCTCCTCGACGCCGCGCTGCACGAGCTCCTCGATGAGGACGTCGCCCAGGTCGGTGCCGGCCGGGGCCAGCACCTGACCGTCGACCACGATGTCCTCGGCGAGGCAGCGCGCGTACACGGACGTCTCGACGTCCTCGGTCTTGACCAGACCACCCTCGGCGTTCCGGTCCGCGATCTTGAGGCGCAGACCGCGCTCGGTGCCGCAGTCCTCCTCGCGAATGATGACGTCCTGGGAGACGTCGACCAGACGACGGGTGAGGTAACCCGAGTCGGCGGTACGCAGAGCGGTGTCCGCCAGACCCTTACGGGCACCGTGCGTGGAGATGAAGTACTCCAGCACGGACAGGCCCTCACGGAAGGACGCCTTGATGGGACGCGGGATCGTCTCGTTCTTCGCGTTCGACACCAGACCACGCATACCGGCGATCTGACGCATCTGCATCATGTTGCCTCGTGCACCCGAGTTCACCATCATGAAGATCGGGTTGGTCTTCGGGAAGTTGTCGTTCATCGCCTCGGCGACCTCGTTGGTCGCCTTGGTCCAGATCGCGATGAGCTCCTGCGTGCGCTCGTCCTTGGTGATCAGACCGCGCTCGTACTGCTTCTGGACCTTCTCGTCCTGCGCCTCGTAGCCGCGGACGATCTCCTTCTTCGCCTCGGGAACGACGACGTCGGAGATGGCCACGGTGACGCCGGAACGGGTCGCCCAGTAGAAGCCGGCCGCCTTCAGGTTGTCGAGCGTCGCCGCCACGATGACCTTCGGGTAGCGCTCGGCGAGGTCGTTGACGATCTCGGAGAGCTGCTTCTTGCCGACCTCGTAGTCGACGAACGGGTAGTCCTCGGGCAGCAGCTCGTTGAAGAGCGCGCGGCCCAGGGTGGTGTTCAGCCGGAAGCTGTCACCCTGCTGCCACTCGGGCTCGCCCTCCTCGCGCGCCGGCGGGGTCCAGCCGCGCGGCGGGATGGTGCCGACCGGGAAGCGGACGTCGATCTTCGACTGGAGCGACAGCTCGCCCGCGTCGAAGGCCATGATCGCCTCGGCGACCGAGGCGAAGGAACGGCCCTCGCCCTTGAGGTCGCGCATCTCGCCGTCGGTGGTGAGGAAGAACAGACCGAGGACCATGTCCTGGGTCGGCATCGTCACCGGACGGCCGTCGGCCGGCTTGAGGATGTTGTTCGAGGACAGCATCAGGATGCGGGCCTCGGCCTGCGCCTCCGCGGACAGCGGCAGGTGCACGGCCATCTGGTCACCGTCGAAGTCCGCGTTGAACGCGGTGCAGACGAGCGGGTGGATCTGGATGGCCTTGCCCTCGACCAGCTGCGGCTCGAATGCCTGGATGCCGAGGCGGTGCAGGGTGGGCGCACGGTTCAGCAGAACCGGGTGCTCCGCGATGACCTCTTCCAGCACGTCGTACACGACCGTGCGGCCGCGCTCGACCATGCGCTTGGCGCTCTTGATGTTCTGCGCGTGGTTCAGGTCGACCAGGCGCTTCATCACGAACGGCTTGAAGAGCTCCAGCGCCATCGCCTTCGGCAGACCGCACTGGTGCAGCTTCAGCTGCGGACCGACGACGATCACGGAACGCGCGGAGTAGTCCACACGCTTACCGAGCAGGTTCTGACGGAAGCGGCCCTGCTTACCCTTCAGCATGTCGCTGAGGGACTTCAGCGGGCGGTTACCGGGACCGGTGACCGGACGGCCACGGCGGCCGTTGTCGAACAGCGCGTCCACGGCCTCCTGGAGCATGCGCTTCTCGTTGTTCACGATGATCTCGGGCGCACCGAGGTCGAGAAGGCGCTTCAGGCGGTTGTTCCGGTTGATCACACGGCGGTACAGGTCGTTCAGGTCGGAGGTCGCGAAGCGGCCACCGTCCAGCTGCACCATGGGGCGGAGGTCCGGCGGGATGACCGGCACGCAGTCGAGCACCATGCCCTTGGGGCTGTTGCTGGTCTGCAGGAACGCGGAGACGACCTTCAGGCGCTTGAGCGCACGGGTCTTCTTCTGGCCCTTGCCGGTGCGGATGATCTCGCGGAGCTTCTCGGCCTCCTCGTCGAGGTCGAAGGACTCCAGGCGCTTCTGCAGCGCCGCGGCACCCATCGAGCCGTCGAAGTACGTGCCGAAGCGGTCACGCAGCTCGCGGTAGAGCAGTTCGTCGCCCTCGAGGTCCTGGACCTTGAGGTTCTTGAAGCGGTTCCACACCTCGTCGAGGCGGTCGATCTCGCGCTGCGCGCGGTCGCGCAGCTGCTTCATCTCGCGCTCGGCACCCTCGCGCACCTTGCGGCGCACGTCGGCCTTGGCGCCCTCGGCCTCCAGCTCGGCCAGGTCGGTCTCGAGCTTCTTGGCGCGGGCCTCCAGGTCGGCGTCGCGGCGCTGCTCGATCTGCTGGCGCTCGACGGAGACGTGGGCCTCCAGCGAGGGCAGGTCGCGCGTACGGCGCTCCTCGTCGACGTACGTGATCATGTACGCCGCGAAGTAGATGACCTTCTCGAGGTCCTTCGGCGCCAGGTCGAGCAGGTAGCCCAGGCGCGACGGAACACCCTTGAAGTACCAGATGTGCGTGACGGGCGCGGCCAGTTCGATGTGGCCCATCCGCTCACGGCGCACCTTGGCGCGCGTGACCTCGACGCCACAGCGCTCACAGATGATGCCCTTGAAGCGGACGCGCTTGTACTTGCCGCAGTAGCACTCCCAGTCCCGGGTCGGACCGAAGATCTTCTCGCAGAAGAGTCCGTCCTTTTCGGGCTTGAGGGTGCGGTAGTTGATGGTCTCGGGCTTCTTGACCTCGCCGTGGCTCCACTGACGGATGTCGTCAGCGGTGGCCAGACCGATCCGGAGCTCGTCGAAGAAGTTGACGTCGAGCACTATGCGTCAATCCCTCTCAGGGTTGTAAGTCATGGGGTCTGATACGGGGGTCCTGGGGCCGGCGGCCTTCATGACGAAGGCCGCCGAACTCCCGTCAGACCTCTTCGACGCTGCTCGGCTCACGCCGCGACAGGTCGATGCCAAGCTCCTCCGCAGCGCGGAAGACGTCCTCGTCGGTGTCGCGCATCTCGATGGACATGCCGTCCGAGGACAGCACCTCCACGTTGAGGCACAGGGACTGCATCTCCTTGATGAGCACCTTGAAGGACTCGGGGATGCCGGGCTCGGGGATGTTCTCGCCCTTGACGATGGCCTCGTAGACCTTCACGCGGCCGGTGACGTCGTCGGACTTGATGGTCAGCAGCTCCTGGAGGGCGTACGCGGCGCCGTAAGCCTCCAGCGCCCACACCTCCATCTCACCGAAGCGCTGGCCACCGAACTGGGCCTTACCACCCAGCGGCTGCTGGGTGATCATCGAGTACGGACCGGTCGACCGGGCGTGCAGCTTGTCGTCGACCAGGTGGTGCAGCTTGAGGATGTACATGTAGCCGACGGAGATCGGCTCCGGGAACGGCTCGCCGGAACGGCCGTCGAACAGCGGCGCCTTACCGGTCGGGAGCACCATGCGCTCGCCGTCGCGGTTCGGGATGGTGTGGTTCAGCAGACCGGCCAGCTCGTCCTCACGCGCACCGTCGAAGACGGGGGTGGCGACGTTCGTGCCCGGGGCGACCTGGTCGGCCTCGATGGCCTGCAGGCGCTGCGCCCAGTCGTCCGCGAGGCCGGAGACGTCCCAGCCGCGGCTGGCGAGCCAGCCGAGGTGGATCTCCAGGACCTGTCCCGGGTTCATTCGGGACGGCACACCCAGCGGGTTGAGGATGATGTCGACCGGGGTGCCGTCCTCCAGGAACGGCATGTCCTCGATCGGCAGGATCTTCGAGATGACGCCCTTGTTGCCGTGACGGCCGGCGAGCTTGTCACCGTCGGTGATCTTGCGCTTCTGCGCGACGTAGACGCGCACCAGCTGGTTCACACCGGGGGGAAGCTCGTCGCCCTCCTCGCGGTCGAAGACGCGGACGCCGATGACCTTGCCGGTCTCGCCGTGCGGCACCTTCAGCGAGGTGTCACGGACCTCACGGGCCTTCTCACCGAAGATCGCGCGCAGCAGGCGCTCCTCGGGGGTCAGCTCGGTCTCACCCTTGGGGGTCACCTTGCCGACGAGGATGTCGCCGGCGATGACCTCGGCACCGATGCGGATGATGCCGCGCTCGTCGAGGTCGGCGAGGACCTCCTCGGAGACGTTCGGGATGTCCCGGGTGATCTCCTCGGGGCCGAGCTTGGTGTCACGGGCGTCGACCTCGTGCTCCTCGATGTGGATCGAGGAGAGGACGTCGTCCTGCACGAGGCGCTGCGACAGGATGATCGCGTCCTCGTAGTTGTGACCCTCCCACGGCATGAACGCCACGAGCAGGTTCTTGCCCAGCGCCATCTCGCCGTTCTGGGTGGCCGGACCGTCGGCCAGGACCTGGCCCTCGATGATCCGGTCGCCCTCGTTGACGATGACCTTCTGGTTGACCGAGGTGCCCTGGTTGGAGCGGGCGAACTTGGCCAGGCGGTACGTGATGTACGTGCCGTCGTCGTTGGCGGTGGTGATGTAGTCCGCGGAGACCTCCTGGACCACACCGGGCTTCTCGGCCTTGACCACGTCGCCGGCGTCGACCGCGGAGCGGTACTCCATGCCGGTGCCGACGAGCGGGGCCTCGGACTTAATCAGCGGCACGGCCTGACGCATCATGTTCGCGCCCATGAGGGCACGGTTGGCGTCGTCGTGCTCGAGGAAGGGGATCATGGCGGTCGCGACCGACACCATCTGGCGCGGCGAGACGTCCATGTAGTCCACGTCCTCGCCACCGACGTAGTCGACCTCGCCGCCCTTGCGGCGGACGAGCACGCGCGCCTCGGCGAAGCGGAGGTCGTCGGTGAGCGGCGCGTTGGCCTGCGCGATGACGAAGCGGTCTTCCTCGTCGGCGGTCAGGTAGTCGACCTCGTCGGTGACCTGGCCCTCGAACACCTTGCGGTAGGGGGTCTCGACGAAACCGAACGCGTTGACCCGGCCGTAGGAGGCGAGCGAGCCGATCAGACCGATGTTCGGGCCTTCGGGCGTCTCGATCGGGCACATGCGGCCGTAGTGCGAGGGGTGCACGTCACGGACCTCGAAGCCGGCCCGCTCACGGGAGAGACCACCCGGGCCAAGGGCCGACAGACGGCGCTTGTGGGTGAGACCCGACAGCGGGTTGTTCTGGTCCATGAACTGCGACAGCTGGCTGGTGCCGAAGAACTCCTTGATGGAGGCGACGACCGGCCGGATGTTGATCAGGGTCTGCGGCGTGATCGCCTCGACGTCCTGGGTCGTCATCCGCTCGCGGACGACTCGCTCCATACGCGCCAGACCCGTACGGACCTGGTTCTGGATGAGCTCGCCGACGCTGCGCAGGCGGCGGTTGCCGAAGTGGTCGATGTCGTCGGTCTCGACGACGATGTTCGTACCGCTGTCGCCGACCGTCTCGGTCTCGCCCGCGTGCAGCTTCACCAGGTACTTGATCGTCGAGATGATGTCCTCGACGGTCAGGATGCCCGCGTCGAGCGGAGCGTCCGCACCCAGCTTCTTGTTGACCTTGTAGCGACCGACCTTGGCCAGGTCGTAGCGCTTGGGGTTGAAGTAGAGGTTCTCGAGCAGCGTCTGCGCGGCCTCACGCGTGGGGGGCTCGCCCGGACGCAGCTTGCGGTAGATGTCGAGCAGCGCGTCGTCCTGGCCCTGGGTGTGGTCCTTCTCCAGGGTGGCGCGCATGGACTCGTACTCGCCGAACTCCTCGAGGATCTGCTCGGTGGTCCAGCCGAGCGCCTTGAGCAGGACGGTGACGGACTGCTTGCGCTTGCGGTCGATGCGCACACCGACCATGTCGCGCTTGTCGATCTCCATCTCCAGCCAGGCACCCCGGGACGGGATGATCTTGGCGGAGAAGATGTCCTTGTCGGACGTCTTGTCGATGGAGGAGTCGAAGTAGACACCGGGCGAACGGACGAGCTGCGACACCACGACACGCTCGGTGCCGTTGATGACGAAGGTGCCCTTGTTCGTCATGAGCGGGAAGTCGCCCATGAAGACCGTCTGGGACTTGATCTCGCCGGTCTCGTTGTTCGTGAACTCGGCGGTGACGAAGAGCGGGGCCGCGTACGTGAAGTCGCGCTCCTTGCACTCGTCGATGGAGTTCTTCGGCGGCTCGAAGCGGTGGTCGCGGAAGGTCAGCGACATCGACCCGCTGAAGTCCTCGATCGGGGAGATCTCCTCGAAGATCTCCTCGAGCCCGGACTTGGTGGGGACGTCCTGACCGTTCTCGAGAGCCTCCTCGACCCGACTCTGCCAAGCGGTGTTGCCGAGGAGCCAGTCGAAGCTCTCGGTCTGCAGCGCGAGCAGGTTCGGAACCTCAAGAGGCTCCTTGATCTTTGCAAAAGAGATGCGCAGCGGGGCAGTGCTGGCGGCGTTGTTCGTATTCGCGGTCGAGGCGTTGCGCGAGGCGGCCAAGAGGGGGTCCTTCCGAGGGCTCGGACTCACTACGCGCGTACCGGCCCCTCTCCCGTACACGGAGACAAGCTGTGCCATGAGGGCCGAAAGGCCAGGTCAGGCATGTCTTGTCATCGATGCTCGGGCGAGGGCAGACCCCTGGTGACGGGCAGGGGACAGCTAACAGGCAGCGCAAAGGGTCAGTGTAGCCACTTGGCACACTGATGTCCAGTGCGGGTTCTGGAACCCGTGTTCACCCTCGTTGTTCCACTCCTGCGACAAGGCGCTGCCCTCAACGCACGTTGATACTGCCCTCTTCGCCGCCGATCCATGCCTCGGATTCGGATCCTGTGGCGACGCGTCCTGAGAATTGCGCGCTGCGTGCGGTTCGTCAAGGCCCCTCTGCCCGATCCGGGGCCGCCCGAAGACACGACGAAGATCACCATACCCCCCGTCACCGGGGCTTCAAGGCAACCGTGGCCCACCCCCGAGAACGCCGAAGAGCGACCACCCGGATGGATGATCGCTCTTCCGCGCTTACGCGTTACACGTCCATCGGGACGTGTCGTGGATCCTGACGGATCCGAGGGTGTTACTTGACCTCGACGGAGGCGCCGGCGCCCTTGAGGGACTCGGCGGCCTTCTCGGCGGCGTCCTTGGCGACCTTCTCGAGAACGGGCTTCGGGGCGCCGTCCACGAGGTCCTTGGCCTCCTTCAGACCCAGGGAGGTCAGCTCACGCACGACCTTGATGACCTGGATCTTCTTGTCGCCGGCACCGGTGAGGATGACGTCGAACTCGTCCTGCTCCTCAGCGGCCTCGGCGGCGGCGCCACCAGCGGCACCACCGGCGACGACGACCGGCGCGGCAGCGGCGGCGGTGACGTCGAACTTCTCCTCGAACGCCTTCACGAACTCGGAGAGCTCGATGAGGGTCATCTCCTCGAACTGCGCGAGCAGGTCTTCCTGGCTGAGCTTCGCCATGATGGCGGTCCTTCCACTAATTCGGCAGGTGCCGGATGTACATGTGAGGCGGGCGTACTACTGGCCCGCGACGGTCGCCGCGTTCAGGCAGCGGCGGCCGGGATGCGAGCCGAGTTACTCGGCACCGCCCTGCTCGTCCTGCTTGGCACGGAGCGCGTCCACGGTGCGGACGAGCTTCGACGGCAGCGCCTGGAAGACGGAGGCAGCCTGGGACTGCTTCGCCTTGAAGGCACCGGCCAGCTTGGAGAGCAGAACCTCGCGGGACTCGAGGTCCGCAAGCTTCTTGATCTCATCGGCGGACAACGCCTTGCCGTCAAGGACGCCGCCCTTGATGACGAGGTTGGGGTTGTCCTTGGCGAAGTCACGGAGACCCTTCGCCGCCTCGACCGGGTCACCGGTCACGAAGGCGACGGCCGACGAACCCGCAAAGAGGTCGTCCAGCGTCGTGATCCCGGCCTCGTTGGCCGCAATCTTGGTCAGCGTGTTCTTCGCCACACGGTACTGAGCGTTCTCACCGAGTGAACGACGCAGCTGCTGGAGCTGCGCGACGGTGAGACCGGTGTACGCGGTAACGACAGCAGCGTTGGAGTTGCGGAACTTGTCCCGCATCTCCTCGACGGCATCGACCTTGTCAGGCCTCGCCATGAGCCTCGGCCTCCTTCCGGGTGATTCGGACCGCGCGGACCCGAAGGAGGACTGGGGAAAACGAAACGCCCCGGCGCAAGCGCACGGGGCGTAGCTCGACCGACTGTACGCACGCACGAGGCGGCGTTCTCCGGGAGCTTCTCCTGTGTCACCTGCGCGGGCCGTCCGCCGTTTCAGCGGATCCTTCGGCCACCGCGCCCTCTGATGAGCGCGCGGTAACGACCAGCGGTCTTTGGCTTCTGTAGGAGAGTACGGGAACGGATCGCCGTCAAGCAAATCCGCCCGTACGGCTGATCAGTGCGGGGCGGTTCAGCCCTGATCCAGCTCCTTGAACATCTCGCTCAGGTCCGCGACGTCCTTGGCCGGCGGGGCCGTGACGGTGACCGGCTTGTTGTAGTCGAGGAAGGTGATGGTCATGTCCATCGGGCCCTTGTCGGCCTGGCCCTTCATGCGGAACTGCTTGGTGCGGTCCTCGCCGTCGACCCACATGTCCATCGTGAACTTGTCGATGCCGAGCTTCTCGTACTGCTTGATGCTCTTCTCGCGCTGCTTGCGGGTCTCCGCCTTCTCGTCCTTGAGCGAGGCGCGCAGGTCGTCCAGGGTGACCGTGCCCGAGTAGTGGGTGGTCTCGACGCCCTCGACCTTCTCGCTGCCGACCTTCTTCACATCCTTGGCGCCCGTGAGGAAGGTGGACTCGGCCGCCGGGTTCTGGTCGGCCTGGGTCGGCGACCCCATCTTGTCGATCTCCTTGGCCGCGTCGGAGCCGGACAGATCGAACTTCAGCCACTTCTTGCCGTCCATCTCCTTGGCCATCTCGGCTCCCCCACCGAGGTACATGGCCTTGTCGACGAGACGGATCTCGACGGATTCGCCGGCGGCCTGATCGGGCGCCTGCATCTTCATGCTCATGGCGATCGCGGGCTTGAGGCGCATGGACGCCTCGCCCTCGACGCGACCCGACTCCGGGACCGTGCCCTTCATGCGGTACTGGAGGGACGTGATGTCCTCCGTGTTCTTCGCCGCCTTGGCGACGGCCGCGGCGGGCGTCATCTCCGGCGACTTCTCGGATCCGCAGCCGACGGCACCGGCGGCGAGAAGCAGGGCGCACGCGCCGGCGGCAGGTATGGATGTCCTCATCGATTCCCCCCAAGGAATACAAGCTCGCTTCACAGCAAGGCGGCGAGCCTATCCCAGAGGGGCACACGTGATCTATCGGAAATCGGCGCAGGGGTCAGGGCGTGCCGGACTGCTTGCGCACCAGATCCTCGAAGTCGCCGGTGTCGGACGCCGGGGGCCGCGTGGCCCGGACCGGCACGCCGTAGTCGGCGTAGTGCGCGGTCTGGGTCATCCGGCCGGTGGCCGTCCGCGCCTTCTCGACCTTCTTGACCAGCAGGTGCCGCCGGTCGATCCAGATGTCGACGGTCTGGGTGGTGACACCCGCCTCGGTGAGCTGCTCGCGCAGGGCGGCGTCGGTGACGTCGGCCGCCGCCACCGTGCCGGACCAGTGCGTCGCGGACCGGCCGTGGACGGTCTCCTCTCCGACCTTCCTGACGTCGCCGGAGGACAGCAGCAGCTTCACGGACTGGTTGGGGGTGGTGCTGCGCATCTGGTCGCCGAGGTGGGCACCGGAGCCGCCGGCGAGGGCCTCGAGGTCTTCGTACGCGTACCGGATCCAGCGCTTGCCGCCGGTCTGCTCGGCGAACTTCTCGCCCAGCCGCGCGTAGTACGCCTCGGGCAGGTAGCGGGCCTCCATCGAGGTGGTGCCGAGCCGGCGCATGGTGTCGGCGACGGTGCCGCCGGTGTATCTGATGGTGAGGGTGCCGGTGAGGCCGTCGCTCCAGCCGAGGGTGCCGTCGGCCGTCATGGACATCAGCGAGCCCATGGTCGTCGTCGACTCGACCCGGGCGGACCGGGCGGACTCGGTGGCGCGCTCGGCGGAGCGCAGTGCGGCGAGGGCCCGGCCGTGCGCGGCGCGGTCGTCCCGGCCGGGGTGGGCGGAGGAGTCCTGGGACGTGCAGGCGGTCACCCCCGTCAATGTGGTCGCCGCGAGCACCACGCCCACGCGGCGCACGGTCGTGCCCTGCATACGTCCCCCCCCGTTCGCATCCGGTTCCCGCACGTTAACCCAGGCCACCGGCGTACGTACCGGAAAAGGGAACGGGCCCCGCACCTGTAAGAGGTGCGGGGCCCGTGACCGGTTGGGTGAGCCTCAGGCTCAGACCGCAGCCGGGTCCTCCTCGACGAGGAGGTTGCGGGTGCGGTTCGGGTCGACCGGAATGCCGGGGCCCATCGTGGTGCTGATGGCGGCCTTCTTGATGTAGCGACCCTTGGCGGCGGACGGCTTCAGACGGAGGATCTCCTCCAGCGCGGCGCCGTAGTTCTCCACCAGCTTGGTGTCGTCGAAGGACGACTTGCCGATGATGAAGTGCAGGTTCGCGTGCTTGTCGACACGGAACTCGATCTTGCCGCCCTTGATCTCGGTGACGGCCTTGGCCACGTCGGGGGTGACGGTGCCGGTCTTCGGGTTCGGCATCAGACCACGCGGACCGAGCACGCGGCCGAGGCGGCCGACCTTGCCCATGAGGTCCGGGGTGGCGACGACGGCGTCGAAGTCCAGACGGCCCTTCGACACCTCGTCGATCAGTTCGTCGGAGCCGACGATGTCGGCGCCCGCGGCCTCCGCGGCCGCAGCACGGTCACCGGTCGCGAAGACCAGGACCCGGGCGGTCTTGCCGGTGCCGTGCGGAAGGTTCACGGTGCCACGGACCATCTGGTCGGCCTTGCGCGGGTCGACACCCAGGCGGAAGGCGACCTCGACGGTGCCGTCGAACTTGGTCGTGGAGGTGTCCTTGGCGAGACGGACGGCCTCGAGCGGGGCGTAGAGCTTCTCCCGGTCGACCTTGGCGTCCGCAGCGCGAAGGGACTTGCTGCGCTTGCTCACTACTGCTCCTGTGGATTCTTAGGAGTCGTGGTCCGGGCCGAGCAGGCCCTGCCACTTCTGCTGATGGAGGTTGGGGCTCAGCCCTCGACCGTGACGCCCATGGAACGGGCGGTGCCGGCGATGATCTTCTCGGCGGCGTCCAGGTCGTTGGCGTTGAGGTCGGGCATCTTGGTCGTGGCGATCTCACGGACCTGGTCACGCGTGATCTTCGCGACCTTGGTCTTGTGCGGCTCGCCGGAGCCCTTCTCGATGCCCGCGGCCTTCAGGATCATCTTCGCGGCCGGCGGCGTCTTGGTGATGAAGGTGAAGGAACGGTCCTCGTAGACCGTGATCTCCACCGGGATCACCCAGCCACGCTGCGACTCGGTCGCGGCGTTGTAGGCCTTGCAGAACTCCATGATGTTCACGCCGTGCTGACCCAGCGCGGGGCCGACCGGCGGGGCCGGGTTGGCGGCACCGGCCTGGATCTGGAGCTTGATGAGCCCCGTGACCTTCTTCTTCTTGGGAGGCATAGCTCTCCGGGTCCTTTCGATTCGGGTCCTGCCCACGCCCGGGGACCACCCGGATGCAGGCATACCGCACAACGATAACGGGTATAGATGCGCGGCTGAAAACCGAGCAGGTCAGGCAAGCGCCGGAGCGATCGCCTGACCTGCGCGGAAGCGGTGAGTCCGGAAGTCAGTTCTTCTGGATCTGGTCGAAGGAGAGCTCGACCGGCGTCTCGCGGCCGAAGATCTCGACGAGGCCCTTGACCTTCTTCGAGTCCGGGTTGATCTCGTTGATGGTCGCCTGCAGCGTGGCGAACGGGCCGTCGGTGACGGTGACCGAGTCGCCGACCTCGAAGTCCAGCACCTGGACCTCGACCTTGCGCTGCGGAGCCGGCTTGCCCTCGGCCTCGGCGGCATCGCGGGCCGCCTTCTCCTCGGCCTCGGGGGCGAGCATCTTGACGATCTCGTCCAGGGTCAGCGGGTACGGGTCGTAGGCGTTGCCCACGAAGCCGGTGACGCCGGGGGTGTTGCGGACGACGCCCCAGGACTCGTTCGTCAGGTCCATGCGGACCAGGACGTAGCCCGGGAGCTTGTTCTGCTTGATCGTCTTGCGGTCGCCGTTCTTGATCTGGACGACCTCTTCCTGCGGCACCTCGGCCTGGAAGATGTAGTCCTCGACGTTCAGCGAGACGGCACGCTGCTCGAGGTTGGTCTTCACGCGGTTCTCGTAGCCGGCGTAGGTGTGGATGACGTACCACTCGCCGGGCAGGACCCGCAGTTCCTCGCGGAGCTTCTCGATCGGGTCGCGGTTGTCCTCGGGCTCTTCCTCGAGTTCTTCCGCGGCCTCTTCGGCGTCCTCGGTCTCCGCCTCGGCGGCGTCGTCCGCGACGGCGTCGGCAGCCTCGACCTCGGCGGAGGCCTCGGTGTCCTCGCTGTCCGCGCCCTCGACGTTGTCGAGCTCGTCCTCGACGGACTCGACCGGCTCGATGGCGTCGTTCACGTTCGGGTCAGACACGGTGGCTGCTTCTTCCTGGATACATAGGGGTGGAACATGCGAAAGGAGCGCCGGGTACCTCGGCGCTCTTCGCGGACTGCTCAGCCGAACACGTACTTCGCGGCGTTGCTGAGCCCATAGTCAATCACGGTGACCAGGCCGATCATGATGACAACGAAGATGATCACCACGGTCGTGTAGGTCGTCAGCTGGTTGCGGGTCGGCCAGACGACCTTGCGCAGCTCTGCGACGATCTGGCGGTAGAAGAGGGCGAGCCGCTTCAGCGGGCCCTTCTTGCCGCGCTTGCCGCCCTTGCGGGTCTTCTTGGACTCCGGCGCCTCGTCCTGGGCATCAGGCATGTCGATGGAGCCCACGGCGTCCGTCACTCGTCCTCACCTGATTCCGGGTCGTGGCCGTGCCGCGCCCGGTCTGAGCCGCACGGCGGTGCATTGCTGTACGTACATGCGCACACATCCTGGCGAAGGTGTGTGTAGCAGGGCCGGAGGGACTTGAACCCCCAACCGCTGGTTTTGGAGACCAGTGCTCTACCAATTGAGCTACGACCCTTTGTGGTGTCCCCCAACGTACCGCATCCATCCGGATGTTTGGTGTGCACCGAACGGGCGCGGCCTGCCGAAGGCCAACGAGGTGAGAGTGTACGTGCTCCGCGGCCGGTCGTCGAACAGAAAGGGCCCGGGGGAGGGCTCGTTGGCGGAAGATCGCCTCGCGGGCGGGGGCCGGACTGACGCGAATCCGCTGAAGATCGCGCAGGCCGAGCGGGCGATCCGCACGGTTGTTCAAGGGTTTGCCCGAGGTTGTTCAGTCTGTGAAACCCCCGTGCCGCGCGCGTTTCCGGTCTGGAACGATGGGGCCCATGAGCGCTGCAACCCCTCCCACCGAGCGCCGGGTCTCCGCCCGAGTCGGCGCGATCTCCGAGTCCGCCACCCTCGCCGTGGACGCCAAGGCCAAGGCCCTCAAGGCCGCCGGGCGGCCGGTGATCGGCTTCGGCGCCGGTGAGCCCGACTTCCCGACCCCGGACTACATCGTCGAGGCCGCGATCGAGGCCTGCAAGAACCCGAAGTTCCACCGCTACACGCCGGCCGGCGGCCTCCCCGAGCTGAAGGCCGCGATCGCCGCGAAGACGCTGCGCGACTCGGGCTACGAGCCGGACGTCTCGGAGATCCTCGTCACCAACGGCGGCAAGCAGGCCATCTACGAGGCCTTCGCCGCAATCCTCGACCCGGGCGACGAGGTCATCGTCCCCGCGCCGTACTGGACGACCTACCCGGAGTCGATCCGGTTGGCCGGGGGTGTCCCGGTGGAGGTCGTCGCCGACGAGACGACCGGCTACCGGGTGACCGTCGAGCAGCTGGAGGCGGCCCGCACGGAGAAGACGAAGGTCGTCCTCTTCGTCTCCCCGTCGAACCCGACCGGCGCGGTCTACAGCGAGACGGAGACCGAGGCGATCGGCCGCTGGGCCGTCGAGCACGGCCTGTGGGTGATGACCGACGAGATCTACGAGCACCTCGTCTACGGCGACGCCTCCGCCGTGTCGCTGCCCGCGGTGCTGCCCGAGCTGCGCGACAAGTGCGTCGTGGTGAACGGTGTCGCGAAGACGTATGCGATGACCGGCTGGCGCGTCGGGTGGATCATCGGCCCGAAGGACGTCGTCAAGGCCGCGACGAACCTCCAGTCGCACGCCACGTCCAACGTGTCCAACGTCGCCCAGGCAGCCGCGCTGGCCGCCGTGTCCGGGAACCTGGACGCCGTGGCGAAGATGCGCGAGGCCTTCGACCGGCGCCGCAAGACCATCGTGCGGATGCTGAACGAGATCGACGGCGTGGTGTGCCCGGAGCCGGAGGGCGCGTTCTACGCGTACCCGTCCGTGAAGGCCCTGGTCGGCAAGGAGATCCGGGGCCGGCGGCCCAAGGACACCGTCGAGCTGGCCGCGCTGATCCTGGAGGAGTCCGAGGTCGCGGTGGTGCCGGGTGAGGCGTTCGGCACGCCCGGTTACCTGCGGCTGTCCTACGCGCTGGGCGACGAGGACCTGGTCGAGGGTGTGAGCCGGATCCAGAAGCTGCTGGCGGAGGCGCGGGACTGACCTGCACCTCACGTGAGGTGGTGGCGGGCCGTTCCCCATGCGGGGAGCGGCCCGCTTTCTCGTGTGCTCGTGCGAGCAAGACCACGTTCGGGGAAACGACTTCCGGGGCAGCCGAGCGGTACGGCAAGATCCTGGGATGGAGCGTGAACGTGATGTCTCTGAGCTGCCGAAAGCCCATCTGCACCTGCACTTCACCGGGTCCATGCGGCCCACGACCGTGCTGGAACTGGCCGACAAGCACGGGGTGCGGCTGCCCGACGCGCTGACCGAGGCGCTGGTCGGCGGGGAGCCGCCGAGACTGCGGGCGACGGACGAACGGGGCTGGTTCCGCTTCCAGCGGCTGTACGACGCGGCGCGCTCGTGCCTGCGGGAGCCGGAGGACATCCAGCGGCTGGTGCGGGAGGCCGCGGAGGAGGATCTGCGGGACGGGTCGGGGTGGCTGGAGATCCAGGTCGACCCGACGTCGTACGCGCCGCGGCTGGGCGGGTTGATCCCGGCGCTGGAGATCATCCTGGACGCGGTGGAGACGACGTCGCGGGAGACCGGGCTCGGGATGCGGGTGCTGGTCGCGGCGAACCGGATGAAGCACCCGCTGGACGCGCGGACGCTGGCGCGGCTGGCGGCGCGGTACGCGGACCGGGGGGTCGTCGGGTTCGGGCTGTCGAACGACGAGCGGCGGGGCATGGCGCGGGACTTCGACCGGGCGTTCGGGATCGCGCGCGAGGCCGGGCTGTTGTCGGCGCCGCACGGCGGTGAGCTGGCCGGGCCGTCGTCGGTGCGGGACTGCCTGGACGACCTTGGGGCGAACCGGGTGGGGCACGGGGTGCGGGCGGCGGAGGATCCGCGGCTGATGAAGCGGCTGGCGGACCGGCAGGTGACGTGCGAGGTGTGTCCGGCGTCGAACGTGGCACTGGGGGTGTACGAGAAGCCGGAGGACGTGCCGCTGCGGACGTTGTTCGAGGCGGGGGTGCCGTTGGCGCTGGGCGCGGACGACCCGTTGCTGTTCGGGTCGCGGCTGGCGGCGCAGTACGAGATCGCGCGGCGGCATCACGGGTTCACGGACGCGGAGCTGGCGGAGGTGGCGCGGCAGTCGGTACGGGGGTCGGCGGCGCCGGAGGATGTGAAGACGAAGCTGCTGGCGGGGGTGGACGACTGGCTGGCCGGCTGACGGATCAGCTCAGCCTGCGGGCAGGCGTGCCGCCAGGGGCGGCACGGGTGGGCGCAGGCGGTACCCCGCTACGCCGGGCTGCGGACCCACCCCGGCCTCAGCCCGGGCGCCGGGTGCCTACAGGCTGACCCCCACCGTCACCGGCTCGTTGACCAGCGTGATGCCGAACGCCTCGTGCACTCCGGCCACGACCTCCCGGGCCAGCGCGAGGAGGTCCTCGGTCGTCGCACTCCCCCGGTTCGTCAGCGCCAGCGTGTGCTTCGTCGAGATGCGCGCCGGCCCCTCGCCGTAGCCCTTCGTGAAGCCCGCCTTGTCGATCAGCCAGGCCGCGGAGGTCTTGGTGCGGCCCTCGCCGGCGGGGTAGGCCGGGGGCTCCGCCTCGTCTCCGAGCCGGTCGCGGACCCGTGCGCGGAACGTCTCGAAGTCCGTGTCCGTGAGGATCGGGTTGGTGAAGAAGGAGCCTGCCGACCAGGTGTCGTGGTCCTCGGGGTCCAGGACCATGCCCTTGCCGGCGCGCAGCTTGAGCACCGTCTCGCGGGCCTGCGCGAGGGGGACGCGGTCGCCCGGTCGCACACCGAGGGCGCGAGCCGTCTCAGCGTAGCGGAGGGGGGCGGAGAGGCCCTCGGCGTCCTCCAGGCAGAAGCGGACGCGCAGGACGACGTAGCGCTCGGGGTCGGACTTGAAGCGGCTGTGCCGGTAGGAGAAGGCGCATTCCTCGTTGGAGAGGGTGACCGTCTCGCCGGTGCGGCGGTCGTAGGCGACGACCTCGGTGATCGTGGCGGAGACCTCCTGGCCGTACGCCCCGACGTTCTGGATGGGCGTCGCCCCCGCCGAGCCCGGGATGCCGGCCAGGCACTCGATGCCGGCCAGGCCCGCCTCGACCGTGCGGGCGACGGCGTCGGTCCATACCTCGCCGGCGGCCAGTTCCAGCGCCGTGCCGTCGAGGGAGAAGCCCCGGGTGGCGATGACGAGGGCGGTGCCGTCGAAGCCCTTGTCTCCGATGACCAGGTTCGAGCCGCCGCCGATGAGCAGCAGCGGGGTGCCCGTCTCGTCGGCTTCGCGGACGGCGGCGATCACTTCGTCGTCGGTCGTGGCGGTGATCAGCCGGGTCGCGGGGCCGCCCAGGCGGAAGGTCGTCAGCGGGGCGAGGGGGGCGTCGTGGAGTTCCTGCACGGGCCCAAGCGTACGAGACGGCACTGACGGGGTCGGGCGCACGTGCGTACGGCCCCGTTCCGCGGGGGAAGGGGCCGCGCGCGTGGTCGTGGTCAGGGCAGGCGGCGGAGCGCCTCGGACCAGGACAGGGGGAGGTCGTCGCTGCTCGCCTGCCAAGTGGTGTAGGCCGAGTCCTTCATCTGCGGGGCCAGCCTCTTGGAGGCCGGGCCGTGTGTGCCCGCGCGGGCGAAGGCGTGCAGGGCGTCCTTGGACTCCCAGGCCGACAGGGTCCAGAAGGTGCGCTTGAGGGGCGCGGCCTTCAGGGTGGCTCCGTAGGCGCCGGGGCTGCGGCGGATCTGACGCCAGACGGCGGGCGTACCGGCGAGGAACTTCAGCGCTCCCCACAGTGTGCGGGTCTCGAAGCGGGAGGCGAAGACGTACACCTCGGTGCCGTGGGGCGGGGTGTTCGGAACGGTCCAGGGAAGGGTGGGCATGCCACGTCTCCTTGCTCGGGTCCGGCGGGGTCAGTGGGTGGCCGTCTCCAGGACCGGTGCCGGTTCGGCCGGGGCGGGCTGCTGTCCGGTGCGCCGCCGGGTCGGTGTCAGCAGGGCGGCGATGCCGGCGAGGGCGACCACCGCGGAGCCCGTGACCAGGGCGGGCCGCATGCCGTCGACGAAGGTCTGGCCGGTCTCGTAACCGCCCTGGGCGGCGAAGATCGAGGCCATGATCGCGATGCCGAGGGCCCCGCCGACCTCGCGCAGGGCGTTGTTGGCGCCGGAGGCGATGCCCTGCTCCGTGGGGCGGACGCTGGACATCACCAGGTGGGATGCGGGGGCGAAGAACAGTGCCATGCCGATGCCGCTGATGATCAGCGCGGGCAGCTGGACCATGTAGGAGGCGTCGACCGTGGCCACCGCCGCCATGTAGCCGAGGCCCAGGGCTTGCAGGAAGAGGCCCGCCGCTACGACCGGGCGGCCGCCGATGCGGTCGGCCAGGATGCCGGCGATCGGGGCGACCAGCATCGGCATGCCGGTCCAGGGCAGCATCCTCAGGCCCGCCTCGGTGGGCGAGTAGCCGAGGACGCCCTGCATGTACTGGCTGAGCAGGAAGATCGAGCCGAACATGCCGAGGAACATCAGCAGGCTCGCCGCGTTGATGCCCGCGAAGGCACGGGAGCGGAACAGGCGCATCGGGAGCATGGGGTTCTTGGCGCGGGTGCTGTAGAGGATGAAGCCGACGAGCAGTGCCCCGCCCGCGAACAGCCCGGTCAGCACGAGGGACGAGGTCCAGCCGTCGGCGGGGCCGCGGACCAGGCCGTAGACGATGCCGAAGAGGCCGCCGCTGGCGAGCAGGGTTCCGGGGACGTCGAGCGGGGCTCCCGTGCCGTGCGACTCGGCGAGGCGGAGGCGGGCGAGCGGCAGCAGGGCCAGGCCGAGCGGGACGTTCAGCCAGAAGATCCACTGCCAGGAGATGTGTTCGGTGAGGCTGCCGCCGACGAGCGGTCCGGAGGCGACGGCAAGCCCGTTGACGGCGCCCCAGATGCCGTAGGCCATGCCTCGCTTGGCAGCGGGCACGGCGGCGGTCAGCAGGGTGAGCGTCAGCGGTATCATCACCGCCGCACCGGCGCCCTGGACGGCGCGGGCGGCGATGAGGGAGTCGATGCCGGGCGCCATCGCGGCGGCGGCGGAGGCGCCGGTGAAGACGGCGAGCCCCACGAGGAACAGCCGGCGGCGGCCGAAGCGGTCGCCGAGGGCCGCGCCGAACATCAGCAGGACGGCGAAGGTGAGCGTGTAGGCGCTCACGGTCCATTCCAGGTCGTGCAGGCCGCCGCCGAGGTCCTCGCGGATGGAGGGCAGGGCGGTGGTGACGACGAGGTTGTCGAGGGCCGCCATGAATCCGGCGACGCTGGTGATGACGAGGGCCCAGGCGGCTCCCCCGCGACGTGCGGTCTGCTGTGACATCGCTCCCCCATGGAGTGTGTGCGAGATCAATTAGTTATTGCTTACTAACTTTTGAGGCCGCGAAAAGGGCCTGTCTCCTGACCCTGCTGTGTCAGCCGTCGGCCTCCGGTGCGCCCAGCCCCGCCCAGACCCGGTGATCGGCCGGGAAACCCATGGCCACCAGGCAGTTGATGAGCATGCCCTGGGCCAGGAAGGTCGTCGTCTCGTGGGCGTCGGCGCCCAGCGGCAGGTGGATGGTGTCCCACAGTCGCATCCAGCCCGCGCGTACGGCTTCGCCGAACTCGCGGTCGCCCTCCTCCTCGGCGGCCGCGACGGCGAGGTACATCTGCATCTGCATCATCAGCCGCTCGGGCTGCTCCGAGATGGCCTCGACGTACGCGGCACCCATGGCATGGCGGGCCTCTTCACCCTCCAGCCCCTCGGCCGCCTCCGCGAACATCCGGATGGTGTCCTCGACGCACCGCTCGGCCGCCGCCAGGAAGATCGCCTTCTTGCCGGGGAAGAGCCGGAAGAGATAGGGCTGCGAGACGCCGACCCGGCGGGCGATCGCCTCGGTCGAGGTGCCGTGGTAACCACCGCGGGCGAACTCGGTCGTCGCGGCCCGGATGACGCTCTCGCGCCGCTCTTCCGCACTCATCCTTGCCATGCGAATGAAGTTAGTGCTCAATCACTAACTATGTCAAGCGGTGGTCCGGCCAGGTCATGCGTAAGGGGCGCACCACCGAGGTGGACGCCCCTTACGTCGTATCGCGGCCGGCTCAGGCCAGTCGCACGACCGCCCTGGACATGCCCAGCACCTTCTGACCGGCGCTGGTCGCCGTCAGGTCCACGCGGACCGTGTTGTCGTCGAGCTTGGCGGCGACCTTGCCGGCCACCTCGATCACGGCGCCCTGGTCGTCGTTCGGGACGACGACCGGCTTGGTGAAGCGGACGCCGTACTCGACGACCGCGCCCGGGTCGCCGGTCCAGTCCGTGACCACCCGGATCGCCTCGGCCATGGTGAACATGCCGTGCGCGATCACGTCCGCCAGGCCGACCTCCTTGGCGAACTTCTCGTTCCAGTGGATCGGGTTGAAGTCACCGGAGGCGCCCGCGTACTGCACGAGGGTGGCGCGGGTGACGGGGAAGGTCTGCGCGGGCAGTTCGGTGCCGACCTCGACGTCGGCGTAGGAGATCTTCGCGGTCATGGGGTCGCTCACGCCTCCTCGGCCGCGCGGGCCACGAGCTTGGTCCAGGCGGTCACGACGTGCTCGCCGGCCTCGTCGTGCACCTCGCCGCGGATGTCCACGATGTCGTTGCCCGCGAGGGACTTGATCGCCTCGATGGTCGAGGTCACCGAGAGCCGGTCGCCGGCGCGGACCGGGCGGCGGTAGGCGAACTTCTGGTCGCCGTGCACGACGCGGCTGTAGTCCAGGCCGAGCTGGGGGTCCTGGACGACCTCGCCCGCGGCCTTGAAGGTGATCGCGAACACGAAGGTCGGCGGGGCGATCACGTCGGGGTGACCGAGTGCCTTGGCGGCCTCCGCGTCCGTGTACGCCGGATTGGTGTCCCCGACCGCCTCGGCGAACTCACGGATCTTCTCCCGGCCCACCTCGTACGGCGCGGTGGGCGGGTACGTCCGCCCCACGAAGGACTGGTCGAGCGCCATGGCCCGGCACCTCCTGGTAGCTCTACTGATCGGTACGGGTACCTCAACGACGCGAGGCCGCCCCCGATCACTCGGGAACGGCCTCGCGTACGAGCCTGATTTATCGCGTCTCGCGGTGCGCGGTGTGCGCGTTGCAACGCGGGCAGTGCTTCTTCATCTCAAGACGGTCCGGGTTGTTACGCCGGTTCTTCTTGGTGATGTAGTTCCGCTCCTTGCACTCCACGCAGGCCAGCGTGATCTTCGGGCGGACGTCGGTGGCAGCCACGTGAGTGCTCCTAAGACGAACGGATGGACTATTAACGCAAGAAAGAGTAGCCGATCGAAGGACCGACCCCGCAATCGGCTACTGTGAGTAGCGGTGACCGGACTTGAACCGGTGACACAGCGATTATGAGCCGCTTGCTCTACCGACTGAGCTACACCGCTTTGATGTGGTCCGGGTCCGCCTTGCGACGGAACCAGTCACACCAGAGCCCCAAAACGGAATCGAACCGTTGACCTTCTCCTTACCATGGAGACGCTCTGCCGACTGAGCTATTGGGGCGAGCGATGAAGACATTACACGCTCGCCCGCCGTTCGCCCAAATCCGTTTCGCGGCCCCCGCCGCGGACGCCCGGACCGTCCTCCCGGCAGCCTCGTGCATGCCTCCCGCCCCATGAGGGAAGTGCCTCCTGCCCCATGAGGGGAGTGCCTCCTGCCCCAACGGGGCACCGCCTGACCCCACGAGGGGGCCACCGTCCGTCCCTTGCGGTGACCACCGGCGGATCCGGGCGGACCACGCCGGTACGACTATTGCGCTCCTCCCGGCGAGGGGCGTGAGGCCGCCCTAGGCTCGTCTCACTCTGCGTGATCACGCGTCCTCCCGCGCGCAGCCCGAGCCCCTGGAGTGCGATGCCCGACAGCCGGCCGCAGCCACCACCGCCCCCGTCGTCCTCGCCGGGTCCGGCAGATCCGTCGTCGCTGCTGCTGTGCGGAGCGCGGCTCACCGACGGCAGGACCGTGGACGTGCGGCTGGGCGGCGGGCGCATCGAGGCGGTCGGCACGGCCGGAAGCCTGCGAGCGGGCGCCACGCGCGCGTGCGGGGCGCGTGTGGACCTCAGCGGCTATCTGCTGCTGCCGGCTCCGGTCGAGCCGCACGCCCACGCCGACACGGCCCTGTCGGCCGACACCGAGGGGCCGGTCTCCTACGAGCCGCAGGACGTGCAGCGCCGGGCGACGGAGGCCGCGCTGCTCCAGCTCGGTCACGGGGCGACGGCGCTGCGGGCGCACGTGCGCGTCGGGGACGTCCAGGGCCTGGGCGCGCTGGCGGCCGTGCTGCAGGCGCGGCGGGCGCTGCGCGGGCTGGTGGAGCTGACGACGGTGGCCATGCCCCGGGTGCTCACCGGGGTGGCCGGCGCGGACGGGCTGGCGATGCTGCGGGACGCGGTGAAGATGGGCGCCACGGTGGTGGGCGGCCGTCCGGACCTCGACCCGGATCCGACGGGGTACGTGGAGGCGGTGCTGGAGACGGCCTCCGAGCACGGCTGCCCCGTCGACCTGCACACGGACGGCGGTGACCCGGCCCGGCTGGCCCGGCTCGCGGCCATGGCGGGCGGACTGCGTCCCGGGGTGACCCTCGGCCCGTGCGGCGACCTCGGCCGGCTGCCCTCCGAGGTGGCCTCGCGGACGGCCGACCAACTCGCGGCGGCCGGGGTGGCCGTGGTGTGCCTGCCGCAGGGCGGCTGCGGCGGCGTGGACCGGCGCGGGGCGGCTCCGGTACGGCTGCTGCGCGCGGCCGGGGTGCGGGTGGCCGCCGGGAGCGGGGCACTGCGGGACGTGTCCAACCCGGTGGGGCGCGGTGACCCGCTGGAGGCGGCGTTCCTGCTGGCCTCTCGCTACGGGCTGCCGCCCGAGGAGGCGTACGACGCGGTGAGCTCCTCGGCGCGGGCGGTGCTGGGGCTGCCGGAGGTGCGGGTGGAGGCGGGCTTCCCGGCCGAGCTGCTCGCGGTGCGCGGGGAACGGCTCGCTGGGGTGCTGTCCCTGGCGTACAGCCGGATCGTCGTGCACCAGGGGCGCGTGGTGGCGCGGACCAGCGCGGTGCGGGAGTACTGCAGTTCGGCGGCGTCGGTCGAGCTGGGGCTGCCGCGGCAGGGACGGGGGGAAGTGGGGTAGAGCCTGCGGCCGGGGCGGAGCCGGGTGTTGTAAGGGTTGCCGCGGCGGGGCGGGGGGAGGTGCCGTAAGGCCTGCGGCGGGGCGGGGCGTCGTAGGGGTTGCTGCGGGGCGGGGGAAGGTGCCGTAAGGCCTGCGGCGGGGCGTCGAAGGGGTTGCCGCGGGGCGGGGCCGAGTCGTGCGGCGTACGGTGCTGTCGAGGCGTACGGTCGAAGGCATGCGCATTGTCATCGCTGGTGGTCATGGTCAGATCGCGTTGCGGCTGGAGCGGCTGCTCGCCGCGCGCGGAGACGAGGTAGCGGGGATCATCCGGAAGGCCGAACAGGCCGACGACCTGCGGCAGGCCGGTGCCGAACCGGTCGTGCTCGACCTCGAGTCGGCGTCCGTGGAGGAGGTCGCGGAGCAGCTCAGGGGTGCCGACGCGGCGGTCTTCGCGGCGGGCGCTGGCCCGGGCAGCGGGGCGGCCCGGAAGGACACAGTGGACAAGGCCGCGGCGGTTCTCTTCGCGGACGCGGCGGTGAGCGCAGGGGTGCGGCGCTTCGTGGTCGTGTCGTCCATGGGCGCCGACCCGCGCCACCAGGGTGACGAGATCTTCGACGTGTATCTGCGCGCCAAGGGCGAGGCGGACGCGTACGTGCGTGGGCTGGACGCCCTGGACTGGACGATCCTGCGCCCCGGGCAGCTCACCGACGACGCCGGCACCGGCCTCGTACGGCTGGAGGCCCACACGGGCCGCGGCCCGATCCCGCGCGACGACGTGGCCGCCGTACTGGCGGAGCTGGTGGACACCCCGGCCACGGCCGGACTCACGCTGGAGCTGATCAGCGGGTCGGCGCCGGTGTCCGTGGCCGTCAAGTCGGTGGCGGGGAACTGAGGTTCGCTGTCGGCCGCTCGAGCGCGTCCTAGAACAGGGGCAGTTGGCCGGGGAAGTCCGGGACCGTGTAGCCGTCCAAGGACGGTTGTTCCGGGCCGGGGCGTGCCTGGCGGCGGGAACCCGGGCACGAGGTGAGTTCGCCGTGCTCGCGGGCGCCGGGCGGGTCGTGGCGCGCGTACCGCCCGGCGACGACGGCGATCTCGCGGCGGCACTCGGGGCAGAGTCTGCGGCGGGAGGACATGGGGTCAGTGTGCCGCGTGGACGGGCCCGCCATGCCTCTCCCCTGCGGGGCTGTCCCGTTTCCACGGATCTGCCTCGCGGTCAACTCCCCCAAGTACCGGCCGCCGGCGCGTGTCGTCGAGGTCGGCATGGCCAGGACCACCCGGGTCGAGTTCGAACTGCGCCCCGGCGCACGAGTGCGGGGCACGGTGCGCGCAGGGGACGCACAGCTGGATGACGCGCGGGTGACGCTGGTGGACGCGGCGGGCAACGTGGTCGCCACGACCCGCACTTGCCTCGATGGTTTTGATGGTTTTGATGGCTTCGATGGTGCCTACGCCTTTTCCGACCTGCTCACCGGTGCGTACACGGTCATCGCGACCGGCTACCCGCCCCGGGCGACGCCGCTGACCGTCCCGGGTGCCGGCGTGGACGACCACGGCATCGAACTGGCCCACGCCGACGGCGAGTAGACGGCCTGTGGGGTGAGGCGCCGGTGCGGGAGCGCAGCTCGGCCGGGTCGAGGGCGGTGAGCTCGGGGCGGCGGCGCACGCGGGGGTCGGGCTGCTCGCGTGCCCCACCCCACCGGCCGTACGCAGCCCGTTCAGCCGGTTGCGGCTCCGAACCACCTCGGCAGCCTGTCGAGCAGATCCCGCTGGTCGTCGCCGACCCAGGCCACGTGCCCGTCCGGTCGCAGCAGCACCGCCGGCACGTCGAGTTCCTCGCTGACGTCGGGTTCCTCGCTGACGTCGACGACATGGCCGATTCGGTCCGACCAGCCCGCCACCGACAGCCGGCCGCCGGTCCGGTCGAGCAGCAGTCCGCGCCCGTCGCGCATCCGCTCGTAGAGGCGGCCCCGCTTCAAGCGCACGTCCCGCAGTCGCCGGCCTAGGAGTTCGTGACCCTCACCGCAGTCGTAGCGGACGTCGATCGCGGTGACCTTCTCGATCAGGTACCGGTTCACCTCCTCGAAGTCCATCAGCTCCGCCAGCAGCCGCCGCACGGCCTGCGGTCCCGGCTCGGGCGCCAGCAGGTGCATCTGCGCCCGGGTGTTGTCCAGGACGGAGGCGGCCACCGGGTGGCGTTCGGAGTGGTAACTGTCCAGCAGGCCCTCCGGTGCCCGGCCGCGCAGTTCCGCGGCCAGCTTCCAGCCGAGGTTGAACGCGTCCTGGATTCCGAGGTTGAGCCCCTGCCCGCCGGTCGGCGGGTGGATGTGCGCGGCGTCGCCGGCCAGCAGTACACGGCCCGTGCGGTAACGCTCGGCCTGCCGAGTGGCGTCGCCGAAGCGGGAGAGCCAGCGCGGGGAGTGCACGCCGAAGTCGGTGCCGGCGTACTTCCGCAGCTGCCGCCTGAACTCGTCGAGGGTCGGCGGGACCGTCCGGTCCTCGGCCACCCCCTCGGCGGGCACGATGACGCGGTGCACCCCGTCCCGCACCGGCATGGCGCCGAACCGGAAGTGGGTCTTGCGGACCTCCGCCGTCACGGCCGCCAGTTCCTCCGGCGACGCGGCCACCGCCATCTCGCCCATCAGCGTCTCCACCCTGGAGGGCTCACCGGGGAAACCGACGCCGAGCAGCTCGCGCACCGTGCTGCGGCCGCCGTCGCACCCCACGAGGTAGCGGGCGCGCAACCGTGCGCCGTCCGCCAGTTCGGCCGTCACACCGTCCTCGTCCTGGCTCAGCCCGACCAGTTCGCAGCCGCGCCGGACCTCGGCGCCGAGTTCGGTGGCGTGCTCGGCGAGCAGACGGTCGGTGACGGGCTGCGGGATGCCGAGGACGTACCCGTGCGCGGTGTCCAGCCGGTCGGGTGACGGCTTGACGAGGCCGGCGAAGAAGCCGCCGAGCGGGTGCTTGCGGCCCTCGGCGAGGAAGCGCTCCAGAAGACCGCGCTGGTCGAGCACCTCGATGCTGCGCACGTGGAGGCCGAGCGCACGCACGTACGCGGCCGGTTCGGCCTCCCTCTCCAGCACGCGCACATGACGCACGCCGTGCAGCCGCAGCTCCCCGGCCAGCATCATTCCGGTCGGACCGCCGCCGGCAATGACCACATCGATCAAGGAAGACCCCGTTTTCGCCCGTTTCTGACTTCGGAGCGAAGATTCTGCGGCACTACGGGGGTCTTGCCGCAAGGTCCCCCTTGCGCTATACGTTGAGAGTGGCAAGGAGCTGATGAGTCCTTGCCTTTCCTATTGGCGCCACGCCGTTTCTTCTCTGACGTCTTTCTCGCGCCGCCGACGCCTCTTTCTCACTGCGCATCGGGTCGGGATCCTTTATCCGCCAGGCTTTGGCCCCTCTTCGTGACGCCGAGCCCCGCTGTGGATGTAACGGCAGGTCAGGACGTCCGGGGTCCTGGGAAGACGGGGCGCGGGATCCCGACCCGCCGCTGTTTACGTCAGCTCACGTCGACGTAGTCGGCTGCGCTGGTGGCGACGCCGGTCGTGGAATTGCCGTAATAGACCCAGCGGTACGAGCCGTCGACCGAGGCGGTGACCGTGGTCTTCAGGCCCCCGGTGCTGCTGGTGGTGGTCTTCTTCACCGTCTTGAACGTGTCGCTGCCCTTGGCGCGGAATTGGAGGCTCACCGTACGGCCGCTGTAGCCGTCGTACTTCTTGGTGCTCCAGTTCGCCCGGGTCAGCTTGCCCGTGACGGTGATCGTCTTACCCTTGGTGACCGGCTCCGGCGAGGCATTGGTGGTTGCCTTGGCCGCGCGCTTGAGCTGGGCGGTCGTGGACCGCGTCTCCAGTTCGCCGGTCTTGAGGCCGCCGTCGGCCTTCCACAGCTTCAGTGAGACGCCGACCTTCCAGGTCGTGGCGTCGCTGTTGGAGTCGACGTGCTCCTGGCTCGGGTGCGGGTCGATGTAGAGGGTTCCCTCGCAGCGAGCGTGCTTGGAGTCGGTCTCGTAGCAGGTGTAGCTGCCCGGCTGGATGAAGTTCTCACCGGTGTCGGCCGCGGTCTTGATGCTGCCCCGGTAGAGGAAGGGGTACGCGTCGTAGCGGGAGGGGTCGGCGGTGCTGTAGCCGGAGGGCAGTGCGATGGCGAAGCTGATCGACGGCTCCACCACCTTCGACGTGCCGACGACGATCGGCTTGCCGTTGTTGATGACGATGTCCGACACGGTGATACCGGTGTCCGCCGCTTGAGCCGTCGGCGCATTCAGCACCGAGAGCCCCAGCGCCCCCACGAGCGTGGCCACCGCAACGGTTCGTCTGCCTGTTTTCATTGCACCTCTTCAGGAGGATGGCGTTACGAGAGGCGGCAGCCTAACTGACGCGTTCATGCCCTCTACCTGGTCGGCTGAGTGATCATGCTCACTGGGGGGCGTGCGCCGCTCGGGGGGGGCGGGGCTCGGGCAGCAGGAGGTGGGGCGCGTGGGGCTGCGTCCACGCCCGGCCCCTCGCGGAAGGACCAGGACGGGGCAACGAAAAACCCCCTCCGACCAGGTGACTACCTGATGAGAGGGGGTCTTCCCCAGTGTGGCGGCGCCAGGATTCGAACCTGGGAAGGCTGAGCCGGCAGATTTACAGTCTGCTCCCTTTGGCCGCTCGGGCACACCGCCGGGGTCGCTGCCCTTCGAGCCGCTTTTCCGCGGCTCTCCGTGGCAACGACGTAAACAATACCTGATGCCGAGGGGTGCTTCGCCACCCGATTGATCGGCGCTCCGGCGGCCGGGGGTGGCTAGGCTGGTCCGGATGCGGCCCATGCCCGAAGGGGCCCTGCGGCCGTCCGCATACGCCGGTACGCACGATACGCACCCTGATACAAGGAGCCACAGGACATGGCCGACTCCAGTTTCGACATCGTCTCGAAGGTCGAGCGGCAGGAGGTCGACAACGCACTCAACCAGGCCGCCAAGGAGATCTCGCAGCGCTACGACTTCAAGGGCGTGGGTGCCTCGATCTCGTGGTCCGGTGAGCAGATCCTCATGGAGGCGAACTCCGAGGACCGGGTGAAGGCCATCCTCGACGTCTTCCAGTCCAAGCTGATCAAGCGGGGCATCTCGCTGAAGGCCCTGGACGCGGGCGAGCCCCAGCTCTCCGGCAAGGAGTACAAGATCTTCTCGTCGATCAAGGAGGGCATCTCCCAGGAGAACGCGAAGAAGGTGGCGAAGACCATCCGTGACGAGGGCCCCAAGGGCGTGAAGGCTCAGGTGCAGGGCGAGGAGCTGCGGGTCAGCTCCAAGAGCCGTGACGATCTGCAGGCCGTCATCACCCTGCTGAAGGGCAAGGACTTCGACTTCGCGATGCAGTTCGTGAACTACCGGTGACCTGAGTCGCTGACCTGCACTATCCGGAAATGATCTCGGCGCGAGGGCACAACGCGGGCACATCGCCGAGGACGGCCTCCACGGCTGCCCGTGTCGTGTCCTCGTCGTCGGGCCACAGATGGGTGTAGATGTCGAGCGTGATCGACGGCTTCGAGTGGCCCAGTCGCCGCTGAACCGTCTTCACGCTCTCGCGGTTCTTGATCAGCGCTGAGGCGTAGAAGTGGCGCAGGTCGTGCATGCTCGCCCCGTCCGGCACGCGCACGGGTGCGGGCTCCTGACCTTCCGGCCGGCCCCGCTGCACCCATGCCGCGTACGCCTCGGCGTAGGCCTTGCCGAGGGCCTCGTTCGCCCGCTCCTCCATGCGCGCCCAGACGTGGGACCAGCTGGCGCGCTTGATGACGTCGCTGCGGTCGGTCGTGAACAGCAGGTGCGCCTTCCGGCGGCGCGGCTTGCGCGGATCCGTCCGGTCCTCGATGTCCACCGCAGTCGCCGGGTACTGCTGGAGGTGCGCGGCCAGGGCGTCGACCGCGAGGCCGACCAGCGGCACCGTGCGGTAGCTCTCATGGGTCTTGGGCTCGCCCAGGTACGGCTCAGGCGTCTCGTCCTCGGCAGCGTCCGTGTCCTTGTCCGGCACGATGAGCTGTTGGCGCACCGTCACCTCGCGGCGCAGGAAGTCGATGCAGTCGACCTCCAAGCCGAACACCTCGCCCTGCCGCAGGCCGGAAGCCACGGCCAGCAGGATCATGGCCCGGTACCGGGGCGGGGCCGCCTCGATCAGAGCGCGCACCGCCTCCCTGTGCAGGGGCACGATCTCCGGGCGCCGCACCTCGGGCAACTTGATGCCGGCGCACGGGTTCACCGCGATCGTGCGGTCCCGGACGGCCGTGTGCATCACAGTCACGAGGTAGGCGAACGTGATCCGCAGGGTGGAAGGGGCGAGGACCTGCGACCGGTCCTTGACCCAGGCCTGAACCTCCGACGGACGGATGGACACGATGGGCCGATCCCCGAACGTCGGGTAGATGTGAATCCGTAGGGCCCGCTCGACACGTGAGGCGGTGCCGCTGCGGTGCACCGCCGAGGACCGCCAGCGCTCGGCGACCGCGCGGAAGCTCTCCTTGCCGGCCGCCGGGTCGACGTACACGCCGCGGGCGAGGTCGGCCTCAATCGTGGCCGCGCGCGTGTCGGCCTGGCTGCGCTTGGCGAAGTTCTCCTTCTGCTGCTTCCCCGCCGCGTCGTACCAACGGACCTGCCAGCGCTTGCCCTTGCCGTGGTCACTGCTGGGCACCAGGACGCGCGTCTTGCTGGAGTGCTCGGCGCAGGGTTCGGCGCCCTGCTTCGGGCGGGAGAGGTGCCACCGGTCGTAGACGTTAGCCATCGGAGTCCCCCTGCTCAAACGCTTCCCAGTCGAGGCTCTCGGGCTCGCCGCGCTTCTCCTCGTAAGCACGGATGGCCGGCGCAAGTTCTTCGATCAGGGCTCGGGTGATGTGCCCTCGCGCGGCTTGCAAGGCCCGAGGCGAGTCCGGCAGATCAGGCCGCTCGCCTAGTCGTGCCTCCCGTTCTGCGACCAGGCCGCGTCCCCACAGTTCGCGAGCCGCATAGGCGACGTAATGGGCTGTGGTGCCGAGCTTCTTCGCAGCCTTGGCCTCGGCCTCGTCAGGCGGAGCCACATGCTTCGCGAGCGCCCCATGCGGCCACCGCTCGGCGCTTCGACTCGCCCAAGCTGCGACAGCCTCGATCACGTCGTCGGCTGACGGCCGGTTCGCAAGGTGCCACCGGCCCGGGCCGTGACGCATCGCCCCTGGCTCATCCCAGCCACCCCTGATCGCTCGCCACAGCTCCTCTGGGAAGACAGCAGTGGCATCAGTCAGCCAGGTGGTTCGATCAGGGAGCAGTTCGCGAAGCGGCTTGCCGTACAGCAGCGGGAGCAGCAGGAGTTCCACGGCGCTCAGGGAGCGACGACCCAACTCCGTCTGACCCACCGTCGTGCGGTGCCACGTCAGGCCCAACTGCTGAGCCTGCTGGGCAACCTGCTCGGTCGTCCTCTTCTCACTCTTACGGATCTCGGCGAGACGTTGGCCAAGCGCCACGGAGAACGAGGGAGCTTGGTCAAGCATGTGCGCCCAGAGATCCGCCGCATCCTTCCGTGCCGTGGAACCGTCACGCGGAGTGGATTCGTGACTCTCTTCGCTCTCCATGAAGCGAGCGTATCCACATCACTGTTCGCTTGACAAGTAGACGCGGGATTGAAGAGTATGAAGCGAGAGACGACGCAATGTCGCTCGCTTCAACCGGAGGCATGATGCCCGCGAGTCCTGAGCTCACGCTCCCGACAGACCCGGACGCCCTGCTCACGCCGAAGCAGGTCAGCGCACTGACTCAGCTGGATGAGCAGACCCTCGCCAACATGCGCTGGCGGAAGACGGGCCCGACCTACCTGAAGTTCGGCGACGGCCGTAGCGCGCCCGTTCGCTACCGCCGGCGAGACGTCCTCGCCTGGTTCGAGTCCAGCGCCATCGCCGCATGAAAGCGGCCCCCAGCAGGTGCGCCAACACCTCGCGCCGGGGGCCTATCCGATCCCAGAAACGCCAAAGGCCCGGCGTAGACCTCTCACAGCCGACCGGGCCCCCGACAGAAACGGATGTGCCCAGTATGCAGCAGCACGCCATGATCCCGCCCGTCGCCCTCGGCACGAACGGCCACCTCCCGGCCATCGTCGCCCAGGCCGCCGAGCCCGCTGGCCTGCTCACCGTGCCGCAGCAGACCCTCTCGTACGACGAGGGCCTCGGCGCCCACCGCACGGCCCCGATCGAGTCGGCCATGCGGGACATCGACGACGAGCACACCCCCGACGAGAACGCGGCCGTGCCGCTGCTCGGCGCCGAGGTCGTCGTCACCAACTGGAAGCCCTCGGAGCCCTTGCAGGAAGACGGGATGTTCCGGCCCGGCACGGCGGTGGAGGGTCGGTTCACCCAGCTGTGGCTGATGTACGGCACGTCGACCGGCACGGTGTCCCCGGCGAAGGCGCGGGAGATCGCGCGGGAGATGCGCGACTTCGCGGCCCGGCTGGAGGTGCTGTGCGACGTGGCCGACGAGATCGCCACGGACGACTACGAGGCCGACGTCGACGCCCACCTCGACGCGGTCGCCGCCGAGTACCCGGACTGCCCGCGGTGCCGGAACAAGATGGACCTCCCCGGCAAGTCCCGGGCCACCCCGGACCGTGAGATCGAGATCTGCGGACCGTGCTGCTCCGACGAGGCCATGAGGGAGGCGGCCGGCCTTCCGTGGCCCGCCGTCTCCGAGTGGCCCGTGGCCCGCGAGGCCGGCGCGTGACCGGCCGCTCCGCCCGTACCCGCCTGGCCAACACGGCCGGGCGGGTACGCCTGCACGCCGTCCCGCCGAACGCCACGGCAGGGCAGATCACTCACATGCGGGCGTGCGCTCAGGTGGAGGCGCTCCGGGTGGGTGACTGGCCCGAGTACGGCAGCGTCGAATGGCTTCAGCTTCCGTCGGACGACCCGCGGGTGTACGTCGCCACGCTGGAGGCCGCCGAGCTGCACCGCATGCACGTCGAACGGATCTACTCCGACGCGCAGACGCAGGCCCTGAACGTCCTTCAGACGGCCGCCGAAGTCCGTGCCGCTCACGCGGGGACGATGCGCACCCGGCCGCCGCACAAGCTCACGCCGACGCCGGGGTGGCCGCCGATCGCGGTCCCCGGCCAGCCCGGCAAGTACCTGACCATGGAGACCAGCGCGTGACTTCGTACGCCGTGCCCCCGCCGCCTGCCCATGTGCGTGCCCCTCTTGGGCACGGCACGGGGTCGGGGGCGCCCGTCGCTCCAGCCGACGGCATCGACTGGAGCGACGTTCAGCCGGGCGACACCGCGCCGCCCGCTGCGCCGGCCGCCGACGCCCTGCCCTCGTTCAAGACGGGCGGGGCGTTCTTCCAGGACGTTCCGGAGATCCCGCCGGCCGTCTGGGGGCACGGCGGTGACGTCCTGTGGGCCGAGGGCGAAGCGCTGCTCATCGCCGCTCCACAGGGTGTGGGTAAGACCACGGTTGCCCACCAACTGGTCCGCGCTCGCCTCGGGCTTCAGGGTGACGTCCTCGGCTTCCCCGTCGTACCGGGGCGCCGCGTGCTGCTGCTCGCCATGGACCGCCCCTCGCAGACCCGCCGTGCCGGACACCGCATCTTCGCCGCGGACGACCCCGCGTACCTCAATGACCACCTGGTCGTGTGGGAGGGGCCGCCGCCGTACGACCTCGCCCAGCGCACGGACATCCTCGCCGCGATGTGCGACCGGGTCGGGGCCGACACCGTGGTCCTCGACTCGCTGAAGGACGCCGCGGTCGGGCTCTCCGACGATGCCGTGGGCGCCGGGTACAACCGCGCCCGACAGAAGGCCCTCGCCGCCGGCGTCCAGGTGCTGGAGCTGCACCACGTCGTCAAGCGTGGCTCCAACGGCGCCGCCCCGAACACGATGGCCGACATCTACGGGTCGACGTGGATCACCTCGGGCGCGGGTTCCGTGGTCCTGCTGTGGGGTGAAGCGGGCGACCCGGTCGTGTCGTTCCGCCACCTCAAGCAGCCCATGGACGAGGTGGGGCCACTCCAGCTCGTCCACGACCACGGCGCAGGGACGACCCGCGTCCGGCACGCGGCGGATCTGCTGGAGATGGCCCGCCTCGGGGGCGTGCACGGCGTTACGGCCGCTGCCGCCGCTGAAGCCGTCTTCGAGACCAAGAAGCCCACCGCCGCTCAGCGGGAGAAGGCTCGGCGCCGTCTGGACAAGCTGGTCACCTCTGGCCACCTCGTACGGGTCGAGCCCGCAGCGCCGGGTGATCCCGCCCGGTACTACCAGGCTCACGCCGACCCTCACGCAGCGAAATCGCCGTGACCCCCCACGCCACCCTCACGACCCCTCACGCTGCGGGAAATCTCGCAGCTCACAGCCTCACGCAGCCCCTCACGCACCCTCACGCGCCGGACCCTCACGATCCCCACCCCCCTTATAGGGGGGATCCGTGAGGTCCCTGAGCCTCAGGAGCACCGATGGCCGACCCCACGTCCCACGTCGAGCAGCAGATACAGGCCCGCATCGCCGCCGCCAAGGTGCGCGTCCAGGCCGCCCAGAAGCGCCGCGACGACCTCGCCGCAGCACGACGCCGCGGCCTCGCCCGACGCCACGCACAGAAGCTCCGCAACCAGGCCGCCAGACGAGACCAGCAAGACCCCCCAGACAACCCCTGACCGGCCCGCGTATCCGGTTCCGCTGCCCCCGCGCGTGACGCCCGCGCACATGTACGAGGAGAACCCCATGCCCGACGCCCCGACCCGCAGGCCCCACTACCCCGGCCGTGACCAGCTGGACGCCGCGAATACGCGCTTCCGTCGCGCGGTCGCCCGTCTCTACCGCGAGGCCGGCCGCCACGATCCGAAGCTGATGCCCGAGGTGGAGCGGATCGTGAGGGAGGCCGCCGAGACGCTCGGCAGGCTCGCCGCCGATGCCGAGGCCGCCGAGAGCACCAGCGCCCGCCATCAGGCCGCGTTGAAGGCGCAGGAGGACAAGATCAGGGCGCAGCTGCGGCCCGCCGCCCGCCGCGGTGACCCTCGCGCGGCCGGCATCCTCGCCCGGCTGGACCAGCGGCCGTCTGGCCGCCGCACCTCGGCTCCCGACGATGACGACGCCGCCTAACCCGGCCGTCTCCCGTCTGCTGCGGCGGGACGGGTCGGTCGTGATTCCGCCCGAACTGGCCGGCGAAGTGTTGCGCACGCTCGTCGTCGGAGCCGCGACCCAGGCCCGGACGAACGGCGCCGTGATCGGCCCGGGCGCCCGCCGACTCCTGCACCAGCTGTACGAGGCTGCGCAGCAGGCACACGCCCGCGACCGTGCCGACGTCGGAAGCCGCACCGCCGATCACCCCACCGTAGAGATCACGGTCGCAGAGGCCGCGCTCCTCATGGGGTGCCGGCCCCGATGGATACGGACGCTCCTGGAGTCCGGACGCCTCCGGGGCCGGCGCGTGAACAGCCGTCTGTGGCTCGTCGATCGGGCCAGCCTCGACCACTACCGCACCACGGGAGGCACCGCATGCAGGACAGCGTGATCAGTCGCCGCGTCTGGCCCGGCGTACCGCGCGCCCGCTGCTGCGTGTGCGGGGCCGATCGCGGCCTTCACCGTCTGGTCCTGCCCCTGCCCCACGGGCACGTCTGCACGGCCTGCCTGGACGCCGCGGTACGGCTCGTCGCCCCTGCGGCCTCCAGCAGCGTCAACAAGTGCTCAGGCCCGCACGAGGCAGGCGACCGGCAGCAGTTCGACGTGACCGCGGTGTGGCCTCTGGCCGCCGCTCTCGACGCCCGGCAGCCCACGATCCGGGCTTGCCCGAGCCACCTGACCGAAGCCCTTGAGACCCTCGCCCGTGCCCTGGAGGCATCGTGACCACGCTCTTCGCCAACTCGGCGATCTCGTCCGCGCTGGAGACCCTGAACGGGGCCGCCGCCGAGCTGCGCTCCCTCACCGCTCGCCACGAAGCCGCGGTAACCCAGTTCCGTGACCAGCTGGCCAATGACCGCGATCTGGCCGAGGAGGGCCGCACCAACCGCCTGCGCGAGCGCACTACGGACCTGTCCGAGCAGGCCATGACGGCGCTGCGTGGCCTGCGTGCCCGCGTCCGGGCCGCCGAGGCCGACGTCATCCGCACCGTGGAGGCTGCATGGCCCGAGCCGGCGCCCGGAGTGGAGGGCATGCTCGGACGTCAGGCCGCGTGGGCGCGGTCCCGGTCGCTGCTGGAGGCCGGCGTCGCCGTGAGTCAGATGATCGAGGAGACGACCGACCTGGAAACCCTGTTCGCCCTGCACGACGAACTGCCCACATGGGTGCGGGCACGCGGCGGGAACAGCGAGACCGTGGACCAGGTCCGCGCGCGTATCGAGCAGCACACGGCCCGTCTGGCGTCCGAGAGGGGCCCGGTGAACCTGACGGCCAAGTACGAGGCGCGCGCGGCCGTGGCTGGCCTTACCCCGCTCCTGGACCATGCGGAGACCATGCTCAGCGGACAGCGACCCGCGGAGACAGGTCTCGGGGCCGCGGTGGCCGCCCGGATGGCGCAGCAGGAGGCGCAGCTCGCCCAGGGCCCGATCCTCGGTCCGGACGGCACTACCTTCTGACCCTGTCGCACACGCACCGTCGCAGCGCCGAGCCTGAACCTCGGCGTCCGCGGGGCCAAACGGGTCATCGGCGTGCAGGGTAGGAACATGAGAGAACTACCCGAAGATGATCAGCCGAGCGGTCAGGGTCTGGTACCTGCCGAGGACGACGCCGCAGCAGCAGATGCGGGCGACCTGAACGACCCCACCAACCCCATGGCTGTCGCATTCGCCTTCTACAACTCCGTCACGGCCGACGACGGGCCGAACCTCAACGCGTTGCGCCAACTCTGCACCCCGGAGTCCTGGGACGCGTGGGGGGACTTCACGCAAGCGCGGGAGATGATCGGCAACCGAGGGCTGGCGACCCGTGCCGACGCCCCAGCCACCGGCGAACCCGACGTGCGATACGCCAAGGTCGTCTCACTGGACGAACCAGGCCAAACGGTCACATCGGATGGTGATGTGCTGGTGAGCGCACACATCATCACGATGCAATGGCGCCCGTCAGACGGGTACTGGCGAGTGCACGGGTTCGGTGACTACATCCGGCCCGAGGATCTACCTCCCGCGCAGTAGCCAGCTCAGCCTCCAGCGCCCGGCGCCTCCATCGAGGGCCGGGCGTTGCCGTGTCGTCGTGATCGGGCCTACTCGGGCGGGCGGTTGTACGAGGCCAGCGTGCCCTTGTCCGTGGACGAGTCCAGGAGCCGCAGCTCCCATGGGCCGGTGTTCACGTCGAACTCCTTGCCGAAGCCCACCCACTTCCCGGCCATGCGCCGGCCGGTGGGTTCGGCGAGCATCTGGAGCGCGCCGAAGTACCGGGCGCCGCGGTAGTAACCCTCACTGGCCGTCTGCTCGGTCCAGGTGCCGGTGACCGTGCTGCCGTCCACCTGGAGGTCGAGCGTGAGCGGGCTGTCCGGGTTCAGCGACGCGCCGGGCAGGCTGCGCCCGGTGAGCCGGTTGCCGTGTTGGAGCAGGACGACGTGGTGCTTGCCGGTGAAGACCTGGTTCCCGCGCCCGCTGGAGACGTACTCGTAGGTGCTGAGCCAGATTCCCGAGTAGTTCCCGCGGGGTGCCGTCTGTGGGGTCGGTGAGCCGTTGGCGACGGGCACGCCCAGGGGTGAGTCCTGGAGGTCGTGGCCGCCGTGCCCGTCGTCGGCGATGCGGGCGAGGGTGACCGGGGGAAAGCCGAGGGCCTCGATGGGCAGGCCCGTGACGGCTTCGAGGGCGCGCGCGTACACCGGGCGGGGAGCGGTGGTGGTGCCCGACTCCCAGCGCTGAACGAGCCGCTTGGAGGCGTCGTTCGGGGCGCCCGCCTGGTCGCCTGCCTGTCGGATCGCGCGGGCGAATTCGTCTTGGGACATGAGCAGGCCCATGCGGACCGCTCGGAGGGTTCCGTTTGGAGTGGCCATGCGTTCGACGGTAGCCCGATCACGCTCGGAATGACACCGGAATGACGCCCCGCATGTCGCCGCTATGACGCCCCCTGTGTCGTCGCGCGCCCTGAGTAACCACGCGAACGTGATCCGTGACACAGCGCCCCGGCGACCGCGCGAACGGCCCCGGGGCTGGCCGACTGCAAGGAGTCGACGTGACGCACCGTATCGCCGCAGCACCCCAGCCGTCAGGATCGCCCAGAGCCTTACTCGAAGTGCCCACCAGCGTGGTAGCCGCCCTGCTTCTGCCGGCCGCCGCGGACGCGACCGAGGACCAACTACGCGGCGCCCGCTGCGTCTGGTGCGAGGACGGACCATTGAACGCCGAGACGGCCGTAGACCTCGGCGAACAGAAGTCACCCGCAGGCAGCTGGTTCCCTCGCGCCTGCCAGCGCTGCGCAGCCGCCTGGGCACACCGCAGCCTCTTCGAGCACGCCCCGATGTGCGAGCAGTGCACCGACGACGCGGCCCGCTGCGAGACCGGGCGGGTGCTGTACCGGCTGATCCGCCAGGGGCCCCGCCCGTAACCCGAAGACTCCCCGCCCGGCCGGTGAATCCTGCGAAGAACCCCGGCCCGGGCGGGGCCATCCCCATCCGCTACAAGCGAAGGAGATCACGTGAGCGTACCTCCGAACCCCGGCCCCGGCCCGACGCCTCCCGACGCACTGCCCGGGCTCGCCCGCATGCTCATCACCGACGAGCGGTTCGCCAGCGTCCGCGGCACGGTGATGGACGCCAACCCGGACATGTCCGAGGAGTTGGCCGGCCGCATCGTCGACGAGGCCCTCAAGTTCGTTGCGGCGTGCGCGAAGAATCCCGGCGTCGGCCTGGCCCCGTCGCGCATCGTGGACGAGGGCTGGCACTCCCTGATCCTGCACACGGCGATGTACGCCGAGTTGTGCGAGTCCCTCGGCGGCTTCGTGCACCACTTCCCGGGCTACGACCCCACCAACTACGACCCGCCGATCCTGGACCGGACCCGCGAGAAGATCGCGGAACTCGGTTGGGAGGCGGATGCGGAGCTGTGGGGGCCGCCGTCGGACGAGACGCTGGTGTCGGTGGCTGCGAAGTGCCAGCACGCCCCGGAGTGCACGATCGTCGTGCAGCCGAAGCCGAAGAAGCCCGGCGTGGCATAGCCTGCCCGTGAAGGGAGGCGCCGTGTCCGAATGGATTGACCCGCGGTACTCGGAGATGGTCGCAGCGTGGAAGCGTGCGCAGCAGCCGGAATCCCGTGACCCGCAGCCAAGGCCCGTGCGGGGGTTCGTCATCCCGCCGAAGCCTGACCAGCAGTAGCCCGCGAGACGGGCACAGAACGAGCAACGGCCCCCGGGGATCGAGCACCGGGGGCCGTTGCCATGGGCGGGCACTACAACCGTAGTGAAGTGGGCTACTGGTGCGGGCAGTTCTGCACCCACCAGCCGCACTTCGCGCAATAGTCGTACGCGGCGGCGAGGAGTCGACGGATCATCGCGCGTTCACCTCCCCCTGAACCATGTGAATGTGCGTGTGGTTCGGTCGGTCGGGAGGCGCCGACTTGTAGATCAACATCCCCTTCTGGGTTTCAGAAGGGGTGACTTCTACGAGTTCGTGACCTGCACATTCACGGCAGGAGGGGCGGTCCGGTTGCGGTGGGGGAGTGGCGGACGAATCGGACACCCGGCGGCGGGCGGACCACCACACGGCGACCACTGCGGCCACCCAGACCGCGAGCACACCGGCCTCCACCGCGAGGGCGAACAAGACGGCCAGGGCGCCGCCGCCCAGGGCGACCAGGACCACGGCCCCGGCCACCCGCGAGGGCTCCTCGACCTCGTCCCGGGCCGCCATCACAGCGCCCCGTAGACCGTGCCGCCGAGCCAGTTGGCGGCCTGCGCGAGGGGCACCGCGGCGAACCCGGCGACGCCGGCGGACGTGCCGAGGGTGATGCCGCACCAGGCGCCGCGCTTGATGTCGCCGCCGCGGCTGGACTTCTTCGCCGAGACGACCACGCACACGGTGAGCACCAGGACGATGGTCACGCCGGGGCCGGTGAGGGGCAGGAACGTCCCGCGCGCGGCCAGTTGGCCGACGTTGCCTCCGACGCCCCAGACGAGGGCCGCGTCGCCGAGCCAGTTGGAGATGCCGAGGACGGCGCTGGACGCGGTGCCGATCAGGCCGCCGACGCCGAGGGTGGTCAGGCAGCCGTAGGACCAGGACAGCAGGAACGGCAGCAGCTCGGCGGCGTGCCGGGCGGGGTCCTTTGTGAGGGCCTTACGTCCGGGCCACCACGTGAACAGCTGGTGGGCGAGCAGGCACAGGCCGATGGTGACGCCGCCATAGGTGACGTAGTTCATGGGTGGTGTCCTTCAGCGGTACACGGCCACGCCGAGCGCGGCGAGGGTGAGGATCAGGGCGCACGTGCCGCTCACGGGGGGCACGGTGCGGGTGTCGACCAAGGCGAGGCCGACGAGGGCCGCGAGGGCGGCGAGCGCGAAGCAGGCGGCGGGGATCACGAGCCGTCCCGGGCGGTGCGCAGCAGGCGCCGGCCGTAGCCGTCGGAGACGCCGAGCCGGTTGCCGATCTCGGTTCCGGTGAGTTCCGGTTCGGCCTGGAGCCAGTTCCGCACGGTGGCTACGCGCCGCTCGAAGGTGGTGTTCGCGGTGTCCTCGGAGACGATGTCGGCCGCGCCGGTTCCGCTCGGCGGAACTGCGGGCGGAACTGGTTCCGTTGCCGGTTCCGCCGGGGCCTCCCCGATGGCTTTGCGTACAGCCGCGAAGTGATCGCCGAGCAGGTCAGGGCCGGTTCCGGCCGCAGTTCCGCCTGTTCCGCCCGCGAGTTCCGCCAAGGGCGTCCAGGGGCCGAGTACAGGCCCGACGGGGACCACGTCGACCGGCGCGGGCTCACGCTCCACGGTGATCGGTTCCGCCGGGTCCGGGGCCGGTTCCGCCACGGCCGGAACTGGTTCCGCCGCCGGTTCCGCCGGGAGCTCGGAGAGCCGATGGACGCGCCACAGGACGAGCGGGGCGACCGCCGACACGGCGACGACGAGCGGCACCGACACGGGCAGTAGGCCGACCTCGACGAGGTGGGAAGCGGCGTTCACTGCGATCAGGGTGAGGACGACCGCGAGGACGTCACGGCGAGCGCGCAGGGCGGCGAGGGCGTACACGTCCAGGGCCGCGGGCACGCCGGCCGCGACGTACGTGCCGAAGCCGCACGCGCGGGCCAGCTCGTACTCAGCGGAGGCGAGGACGATGAGCACGGCCGCCGTGGCGACCCAGAGCAGGGGGTCCCGCTTCACTGGCCCTCCCCAGCGGGGAGGGTGATGGCCTCTGACCAGCTCTTGCCAGCGGCAAGGGCGGCCTGCGCCTGGTTGACGGTGACGTAGCCCGCCACCGGGTGCTTGGCCAGCTGCTCGCGCAGGTAGGCGGTCGTCCACTCGACGTCCATCAGCGGCTCGTCGTCCAGGACGGAGCGGAGGGCGACCACCACATGGGTGACGCGGTCGTTCAACAAACGGTCGTGTGCCTCGGCACCGCCGGTGGTCGCCGGGTGGGGGATGTCGAGTGCTTCGAGGACGGCCGCGAGCAACTCGCGCACGGGCCCGTCCGGGGTACGGTCCTGCATGGGTCTGGACTCCTTGATCAGGAAGGGTCTGGATCAAGGCGCCGTTCGGTGGGTGAGATCACCGGGCGGCGCCGCTCTGTCTGCGGAGGCAGACGAGCGGAGTCGGGGGCCCGCGTGGGGCAGCGGGCACACTGAGGGCACACGAGGCCCAAATACGCTGAGATGAAGCGGGAATAGCAGAGAGTAGTTTCTGCACGTCAACCCCCCTTTCAGGGTTAACGTGCAGGTCAGACGATCAGGCGGACGGTACGTGAACTACCGGTAGGTCCGGTCACCCGGGCTGCCGCCCGCACGGATACGGGAAGGGTGGGCACCACCGGTGCCCGCCCTTCGTTTCGTCTGCCGGGCGGCGTCGGGGACGCGCGGTCAGTCGCGCGAGTTGCCGAACAGGAGGCGGTAGGCGATCAGGAGGACGAGCGATCCGCCGATCGCCGCCGCCCACGTCGCACCGTCGTAGAAGCTCTTGCTGATCGGGTGATCCATCCAGCGGGCCGATATCCAGCCGCCGATGAATGCGCCCGCGATGCCGATCAGGGTCGTGCCGATGAGACCGCCCGGGTCGCGCCCCGGCAGCAGGAACTTCGCGATGGCCCCGGCCAGCAATCCCAGAATGATCCAGCTGATGATGGTCATGCCGTGAACCTGCCCTTTCACGCTGTGCCCGCACTGTCCCGGCCGTGTGATCTTGCTTTCGGCGGGCCGGGGCCGTGCGTCGTACGTCCTGCGTCCCCGGCGCGGCCTCATCGCCACGCACGTTCACGCCGTGTTGGTGGGGAGGACGTTCCGTCCGCATCCGCCGGTTGCACGGATCAGTAGGGTGCGACGCATGACAGCCTCCGGTCCCAACCTGCTCCGCACCCTCGGCGTGGGCGATGCCGTCGTCATCGGACTCGGCTCGATGGTGGGAGCCGGGATCTTCGCCGCTCTCGCGCCGGCCGCGCACGCCGCCGGCACCGGGCTGCTTCTCGGGCTCGCCGTGGCCGCCGTGGTCGCGTACTGCAACGCCATGTCGTCGGCACGCCTCGCCGCCTTGTACCCGGCCTCGGGCGGCACGTACGTGTACGGGAGGGAACGGCTCGGGCGGTTCTGGGGGTATCTCGCCGGCTGGTCGTTCGTGGTCGGGAAGACGGCCTCCTGTGCGGCGATGGCGCTCACCGTGGGGACGTACGTCTGGCCGGAGCAGGCGCACGCGGTGGCGGTGGCGGCCGTGGTGGCGCTGACCGCTGTGAATTATGGCGGTGTCCAGAAGTCGGCGTGGCTGACGCGGCTGATCGTGGCGCTGGTCCTGGCTGTACTCGCTTCCGTGGTGGTGGTGTGTCTGACGTCGGGTGAGGCCGATGCCGGGCGGCTGGACATCGGGGCCTCGGGCGGGGCGGACGGGGTCTTGCAGGCGGCCGGTCTGCTGTTCTTCGCCTTCGCCGGGTACGCCCGGATCGCGACCCTCGGCGAGGAGGTGCGGGATCCGGCACGCACCATTCCGCGCGCGATTCCGCTGGCGCTGGGGATCTCGCTGGTGGTCTACGTGTGTGTGGCGGTGGCTGTCCTTTCCGTACTGGGGCCGGTTGCTCTCGGGGACGCGCCGGCGCCGCTGGCCGACGCGGTGCGTGCGGCGGGGGCGCCCTGGCTGGTGCCGGTGGTGCGGACCGGTGCGGCGGTGGCCGCACTGGGCTCGCTGCTCGCGCTGATCCTGGGGGTGTCGCGGACCACGCTCGCCATGGCACGGGACCGGCATCTCCCGGCGGTGCTGGCCGCCGTGCATCCGCGGTTCCAGGTGCCTCACCGGGCTGAGCTGGCCGTGGGTGCGGTGGTCGCGGTCCTGGCCGCCACGGTGGACGTCCGGGGTGCGATCGGGTTCTCCTCCTTCGGTGTGCTGGCGTATTACGCCGTGGCCAATGCGTCGGCCTGGACGCTGTCTTCGGCGCCGGCGGCACGGGTGGTGCCTGCGGTGGGGCTCGCCGGGTGCGTGGTGCTGGCGTTCTCGCTGCCCGGGGTGTCGGTGGTGGTGGGCGCGGGGGTGCTGGCGGTCGGGGCGGTCGCGTACGCGGTGCGGCGGTGGATGCAGGCCGGGGCAGGGAAGGGCTAGGGCGGGCGGCCTGCTGGCTGGACGGGTGGCCGGGGGCGCGGAGTGCGTTTTCTCGTGGGCGTGTTGTGGGGCGTGTCCGTCACTCGGGGCGGCAACTGCTCGGTCGCGGTCATGGGTTCATGATGCAGGCCGCCGCCGACAGCCGGGCCGGCCTGTGGATAACCCTGTCCTGTGGACTGACGAAGTGTCGGCGTCCCTCCGTCAGCGCACCGCGAACGGCTCGTCCGTCCGCACGATGTCGCGGCCGAGCGGGAACAGCGAGACCGGGATGAGCTTGAAGTTGGCGATGCCCAGCGGGATACCGATGATCGTGAGGCACAGGGCGATGCCGGTGGTGATGTGGCCGAGGGCGAGCCACCAGCCCGCCAGCACCAGCCACAGCACGTTCCCCACGCAGGACGGCGCGCCCGCGTCATGGCGCTCGATCGTCGTGTACCCGAAGGGCCAGAGGGCGTAGACCCCGATCCGGAAGGCCGCGATGCCGAACGGGATGCCGATGATGGTGATGCAGAGCAGCAGGCCCGCGAGCATGTAGGCGAGGAACAGCCAGAAGCCGCTCAGGACGAGCCATATGACGTTGAGTATGGTCCTCACTGGTTCCCACCTGCCATCTTCTCGAGCCGGGCGATCCGTTCCGCCATCGGCGGGTGCGTGGAGAACATCTTCGAGAGTCCCTGGCCGGGCCGGAACGGGTTCGCGATCATCATGTGGCTGGCGGTCTCGATCCGCGGTTCGGGCGGCAGCGGGAGCTGCTTCGTGCCGAGTTCGAGCTTGCGCAGGGCGCTGGCCAGGGCGAGCGGGTCTCCGGTGAGCTGGGCGCCGGAGGCGTCCGCCTGGTACTCGCGGGAGCGGCTGATGGCGAGTTGGATGAGTGAGGCGGCGAGCGGACCCAAGATCATGATCAGCAGCATGCCGAGCAGACCGGGCCCGTCGTCGTCGTCCGAGCGTCCGATGGGGATCAGCCAGGCGAAGTTGACCAGGAACATGATGACGGAGGCGAGGGCACCGGCGACCGAAGAGATGAGGATGTCGCGGTTGTAGACATGGCTGAGTTCGTGACCGATGACGCCGCGCAGCTCCCGCTCGTCCAGCAGTCGCAGAATGCCGTCGGTGCAGCACACGGCGGCGTTGCGCGGGTTGCGGCCCGTGGCGAAGGCGTTGGGTGCCTCCGTCGGGGAGATGTACAGGCGCGGCATGGGCTGGCGGGCCTGGGTGGAGAGCTCACGGACCATGCGGTAGAGCGCAGGGGCCTCGAACTCGCTGACCGGGCGGGCACGCATCGCGCGCAGTGCCAGTTTGTCGCTGTTCCAGTACGCGTACGCGTTGGTGGCCAGTGCTACCAGGACGGCGATGACGAGCCCCATGCGGCCGAAGAAGCTGCCGATGACGATGATGAGTGCGGACAGTCCTCCCAGGAGGATCGCTGTCCTGAGCCCGTTGTGCCGGCGGTGCACGGTACGCCCTCCTAGTGGTGCGGCAGGGGACCCTTGCTTGCTGTGTCTGCGGTGCCACTGGTGCCGCGTCGTCACGTCCAGTGGACCCTCCCGTACTGGTCAACGCCAGGCGAGAGGCTCGAGTTCCCTGGTGCGTGCGGCGGCCGGTGTGGGCCGTCCGGGTGACGGCACCGGGCGACGGCACGCGCGCGTGGGGGCGAGTGCCCGCACGCGCGCGGTGTAAGCGACCGGTGTGAACGGCCGGATCCTTCGAGGGTCGGCTGTGCCCGGAACGAGTTTCAGAAGAGTCCGGTGTCGGTGAAGCGCAGGACCAGCTGGGGTGCGCCGGACAGGGCGATGCCGAGGACACCGGTCACAGCGATCGCGGCGGTGACCGGGCCGGGGACGCGATGCTTCTCGGGTTCCCCCTCGGGTGCGCGGAACAGCAGGGCCGTCCACTGGAGGTAGTAGAACAGCGCGACGACGACGTTGACGGCCATGACCACGGCCAGCCAGCCGAGGCCGGCGTCGACGGCCGCGGAGAAGACGGTGACCTTGGCGAACAGACCGATGATGCCCGGTGGCAGCCCGGCGAGGCAGAGCAGGAAGAACGCCAGGAGCAGCGCGGACAGGGGGCTGGAGGCGTACAGGCCGCGGTAGTCGGCGACTCGGTTGAGGACCTTCGTGCGGCCGACGAGCGCGGCCACGGCGAAGGCGCCGAGGTTCACGGCGCCGTACATGAGCGCGTAGGCGACGGTCGAGCCGATCGACTTCTCGGCGTCCCCGGAGTACGCGGCGGCGGCGATCGGCACCAGGAGGTAGCCGGCCTGGCCGACGGAGGACCAGGCGAGCAGGCGTACCGCGCTGTACGCGCGCGTGGCCTGCTGGCGCAGGGCTCCGGCGTTGCCCACGGTCATGGTGAGCGCGGCCAGGGCTGCCAGGGCGGGGCCCCAGACGTCGGCGTACGAGGGGAGGGCCACGACCGTGACGAGGATGAGGCCGCTGAAGCCGACCGCCTTGCCGATGACCGACAGGTAGGCCGCGATCGGCAGGGGCGCCCCTACGTAGGTGTCGGGCACCCAGAAGTGGAAGGGCACGGCGGCCGTCTTGAAGGCGAAGCCGACGAGGGTGAGGACCACGCCGGTCTGGGCGAGGGTGTGGAACTGCGCGTCGACGTCCTGGATGCGGTCGGCGACCTGGGTGAGGTAGAGGGTGCCCGTGGTGGCGTACACGAAGCTGATGCCCATCAGGCTGACCGCGGTCGCGGTGACCGAGGACAGGAAGAACTTCAGGGCCGCTTCTGAGGACTTCCGGTCGCCGTACCTGAGGCCGACCAGCGCGAAGGCGGGCAGCGAGGCGACCTCCAGGGCGACGATCAGGGTCGCGAGGTCGCGGGAGGCCGGCAGCAGGGCGGCGCCGGCCGCGGAGGACAGCAGCAGGAACCAGTACTCGCCCTCGGGAAGGTCCTTGCGGGCGTCCTTCAGGGCGGTGACCGACAGGAGGGCGGCGAGCAGGGCGCCGCCGAGAACCAGGAACTGGATGACCAGCGTGAAGCGGTCGGCCGTGTAACTGCACACGGTGGCGTCGCCGGTCAGGCAGAAGGTGTTGCGGTCGCCGTCGAGGAGGGGCAGCAGCATCGCCGTGGCGGCGGCCAGTCCCGCCACCGACGTCCAGCCGAGCAGGGCCTTGCGGTGCTCGGCGACAAACAGGTCGGCGACCAGGACGACGAGTCCGACGACCGCCGCGATGGTGGGCGGAGCGATGGCGAGCCAGTCGACGGACTGGACCAGCGAGGCCGCCAGGGGCTGGGCCGGGGAGCTCATCGGGTGCCTCCTGCAAGCATCTGCTGGACGGCCGGGTCGCTCAGGCCGAGGAGGGCCCTGGGCCACAGACCCGCGACGACGGTGAGGGCGACGAGCGGGGTCCACGCCGCGAACTCGTAGGAGCGGACGTCGGTGAGTTTCGGTGCGTCCTGGGGCAGTGCTCCCATGCAGACCCGGCGGACCACGATCAGCAGGTACGCGGCGGTCAGCAGCGTGCCGAACGCGCCGATCGCCATGAACGTGAGGAAGGCCGCACGGTTGAGGCCTTCGGCGGGCCGGAACGCGCCGAACAGGGCCAGCATCTCGCCCCAGAAACCGGCCAGGCCCGGCAGGCCGAGCGAGGCGACGGCGGCGAACGCGAGCAGACCGCCCAGGCGCGGGGCCTTGCCGTAGAGGGCGGCGCCGGTCTCCTCGGCGAGGGTGTCGAGGTCGGTGGTGCCGGTGCGGTCCTTCACGGCGCCGACCAGGAAGAAGAGCAGGCCGGTGATGAGGCCGTGGGCGATGTTGGCGAACAGGGCGCCGTTCACGCCGGTCGGGGTCATCGTGGCGATGCCGAGCAGGACGAAGCCCATGTGGCCGACGGACGAGTAGGCGATGAGGCGCTTGAGGTCGCCCTTCGCCCCTTGCTTGGCGAGGGCCAGGCAGGCCAGGGAGCCGTAGATGATGCCGACGACGGCCAGGGCGGCGAGGTAGGGCGCGAAGGTACGGAAACCGTCCGGCGCGATGGGGAGCAGGATCCGGACGAATCCGTACGTACCCATCTTGAGCAGCACGCCGGCCAGGAGGACCGAGCCGACGGTGGGCGCGGCGGTGTGGGCATCGGGCAGCCAGCTGTGCAGCGGCCACATCGGCGTTTTCACCGCGAGCCCGATCCCGATCGCCAGAACGGCGATGACCTGCACGGATGCGGTGAGTGACCGGCCGTTGTCAGTGGCGAGTGCCATCATGTCGAACGTGCCCGCCTTGATCCCGATCAGGAGCAGGCCGAGCAGCATGACCACGGATCCGAGCAGCGTGTAGAGGATGAATCGCCAGGCGGCCCGGCTCCGGTCCTCGCCGCCCCAGCGGGCGATGAGGAAGTACATCGGGATGAGGACCATCTCGAAGGCGAGGAAGAACAGCAGCAGGTCGAGGACGGCGAAGGTCGCGAGCGTGCCGCCCTCGAGGACGAGCAGCAGGGCCACGAAGGCCTTCGGGCTCGGGCCTTCGGGCATCTTGAAGTACGAGTAGAGCGCGCAGAGGAAGGTCAGCAGCGCGGTCAGGACCAGAAGGGGGAGAGAGATGCCGTCGACGCCGAGGTGGATGCGCACGTCGAGTGCGGGGATCCAGCTGATGTCCGTGCCGGCCTGCATCTTCGACGGCTGGTCGTGGTCGAAGCCGAGCGCGAGGACGATCGCCGCGGCGAGGACCGCGCCCGTGACGGTGACGCCGTGCCGGAGCACGGCCTGCTCGGGTGACTTCCCCTTCAGTCCGGGCGGGGCGGGCAGGAGAGCCGCGACGGCGCCGAGGAGCGGGCCGACGACGACGAATGCCAGAAGGAACTGCATCACGGACTCGTTGATATCGATCACGCCTGCTCACGCTCCCGTGGCGACGAGGACGGCGGCGACCGCGAGGACGACGGTGCCGGCGAGCAGCGCGCTCACATAGGTCTGGACGTTGCCGGTCTGGGCACGCCGTACGGCGGCGCCGAGCCAGCGGGGCAGCGCACCCGCACCGCGGACGTAGGTCTCGACGACCTCGCGGTCGAGGAACCGGACGAGGCTCGCTCCGGCCTGGACCGGGCGGACGAAGAGGACCGTGTACACGGCGTCCAGGTGGAAACCGGCGGCCGCGTGGCGGTGCAGGGGGCCGAGCAGCAGCCGGCCCGGGTCGGCGGGGTCGGGGGCGTAGGCGATGTCGCCGTAGGCCGGCTCGTGGGTGGTGATGGCTTCCGCCTCGACCCGGGCGGCGTCGCCCTCGGGGTGGGCCGCGACGGCACCCAGGGGGACACGGGCCGCGAGGGCGGTGGTGTGCCGCCAGGCCGCGTAGGTGACGATGCCGCCGACCAGCGCCAGCCCCGTGCCGAGCACGGAGGTGGTCAGGGTGGGGCCGAGGTCGCGGCCGTCGAACCAGTCGGGCAGCAGGCGAAAAGCGAATCCGCCGAGGGCCAGGGACGGGACGGCGAGGACCCACAGCACGACGGTCATCGTCAGCGGCTGCCTGCCGTGGTCGGGGGCTTCGGTGCCCCGGCCCCGGAAGGCGAGCAGCCACAGGCGCATCGCGTAGGCGGCGGTGAGCACGGCCGTGAGCAGGCCGGCGACGAGGACGACCCAGCCCGCGGCGGCGGGGGCGCGTTCGGTGTGTCCGGTGACGACGTGCTCGGCGACGCCGAGGACGGCCTCCTTGGAGAAGAAGCCGCTGAACGGCGGGATCGCGGCGAGCGCGAGCAACGCCACGGTCATCGTCCAGTAGGCGTCGGGGATGCGGTCGCGCAGGTTCCGCATGCGGGACATGGCGGCGAGCGAGTTGGTGCCGGCGGCGTGGATGATCACGCCGGCCGCGAGGAACAGCAGCGCCTTGAAGGCGCCGTGGGACAGGAGGTGGAAGACGGCGGCACCACGGTCGCCGACGGAGAGGGCGCCGGTCATGTAGCCGAGCTGGCCGATCGTCGAGTAGGCGAGGACGCGCTTGATGTCGTCCTGGGCGAGCGCGGCGAGCGCCGAGCCGGTCATCGTGACGGCGGCCATGACGGCGAGGACGACCATCGCGGCCTGCGAAGCCTCGAAGACCGGGAGGAGACGGGCGATGAAGTAGACACCGGCGGCGACCATCGTCGCGGCGTGGATCAGCGCGGAGACGGGGGTCGGGCCCGCCATCGCGTCGGGCAGCCAGGTGTGCAGCGGGAACTGCGCCGACTTGCCCGCCACGCCAGCCAGGAGCAGCAGGGCGATCAGCGTCGGGTGGTCGAGCCCGCCGCTCGCGACGGTGCCCAGGATCCGGGTGATGCGGAACGATCCGGCGTCGGTGGCCAGGGCGAACAGGCCGATGAGGAAGGGGACGTCGCCGAGCTTGGTGACCAGGAAGGCCTTGAGGGAGGCGGCGCGGGCCTCGGGGGTCTCCCAGTAGTGGCCGACCAGGAAGTAGGAGCAGATGCCCATGACCTCCCAGCCGACCAGCAGCACGATCAGGTCGCCGGAGTAGACGACCAGGAACATCGCGGAGGTGAACAGCGAGACGAGGGCGGCGTAGGAGGGGTAGCGCGGGTCCTCGCGCAGGTAGCCCGTCGAGTAGATCTGCACGCAGGAGGCGACCAGGCCGACCAGCACGGCGACGAGGGCGGCGAAGCCGTCGACGTGCAGGGCGAGTTCGATCGGGACCGAGCCGGTGGGGGTGAGTTCCGTGGCCGAGTCGACGGCGGCGCCGCCGCCCTGGCGTACGGCGACCAGCGCGGCGAGCACCAGGGAAGTGAGCGTCGGGAGGACGGCGAGCGGGCGGACGAAGCCGGGTGCCGTGCGGCCCAGCAGCAGGCCGGCGGCGGCGCCGAGGAACGGGAGGAGGGGGACGAGGACGGCGAGGGTGGTCGTGGTCACGCGGTGGCCTCAGCCTTCTGGGCCTCGTCGGACTGCTCGGCCGTGAGGGCGTCGTGGTCGGGGCCGTCGGGGTCGTGCTGTTCGGCGGTGTCGCGGAGCTTGTCGATGTCCGCGGTGCCGCGGTTGCGGTGGACGGCGAGGACGATCGCCAGGCCGATGCCGATCTCCGCGGCGGCGATGGCGATGGTGAACAGGGTCAGGGCCTGGCCGGAGTGCAGGGTCTCCTCGGCGGCCCTGCTGAGCCAGACGTCGAAGGCGACCAGGTTGAGGTTGACGGCGTTGAGCATCAGCTCGACCGACATCAGGACCAGGATCGCGTTACGGCGGGCGAGGACGCCGTACAGGCCCGTGCAGAAGAGGAGGGCGGAGAGGACGGCGGGGTAGGCGAGGTGCATCAGCGGGCCCCTTCCTGCTCGGAACTCCCTGAACTCTCCGTGACCGTTCGGGAACTCCTGGTGGCGGCCGGGGCGTTCACGGGGGGAGAGCTCGACTCCGCCTTCGCCTTGCGGGACAGGACGATGGCGCCGACCAGGGCGGCGAGAAGGAGGACGGAGAGAGCCTCGAAGGGGAGCACCCAGTTCTGGAAGAGGCTCGCGCCGGTGGCCTCGGTGGAGCCGGCGGCGGGGCCGTCCAGGTCGATCCAGGTCGTACGGAAGGCGTCGACGACGACCCAGACCAGGGCGGCGGCAGCGGCGACGGCCACGGTGAGGGCGGCCCAGCGGTTGCCGGAATCGGCGTCCGGGGAGCGACCGATGGGGGCTCTGGTGAGCATGAGACCGAACAGGAGGAGGACGACGACGGAACCGACGTAGATGAGGACCTGTACCCAGGCGATGAACTCGGCGGTGAGCAGGAGGTACTCGACGGCAAGACCGCCGAGGGTGACCACCAGCCACAGGGCGGCGTGCACCAGCTGCTTGGTCGTGACGGTGACGAGGGCCGCGCCGAAGGTCACCAGACCGACGAGGAGAAAGGCGATCTCGACGCCGGTCGGGGAGAGGAAACCGTGGGTTTCCGAGGCGGCCCCGGTGGTGTGACCGGTCGCGAGGTAGGCGGCACTGCTTGCGGCGAGGGTCATTGCGTCCCCTCCTGCCCCGGCTTCGGGCGGCCGGGCCTCGGACGACCTTGCTCAGGACGATCCGACTCCGGGCTATCCGATTCCGGACGATCCGGCTCCGGCTGGTCGGTCTGCTGCTTCGAGTCGCCCTGAAGCCGAGTGGGCTGTTCGGCGGCGCGGGCCTGCTCGTCGGCGTGGAGGCCGGTGGCAGGCGGGGCCTGCTGGGCGGCCAGCTTGTCGGCGGCCTTGCGGGCGGCGGCGAGTTCCTTCGGCTCCTCCGCGCCGGGGTCGAGAGCCGGCGGGGCCGGGACGGTCCACATCCACTCGCGGAGCTTGTCGCGCTCGTGGGTGAGGTCGCGGATGTCGGTCTCGGCGTACTCGAACTCGGGAGACCAGAACAGAGCGTCGAAAGGACAGACCTCGATGCAGATACCGCAGTACATGCACAGCGAGAAGTCGATGGCGAAGCGGTCGAGGACGTTGCGGCTGCGCTCGCGGCCGCCCGGGGCCGCAGGCGGGACCGTCTCCTTGTGGGAGTCGATGTAGATGCACCAGTCCGGACACTCGCGGGCGCACAGCATGCAGACCGTGCAGTTCTCCTCGAACAGGCCGATCACACCGCGGGTGCGGGGCGGGAGGTCGGGCTGGGCGTCCGGGTACTGCGCGGTGACGGACTTCTTCGTCATCGTGCGGAGGGTGACGGCCAGGCCCTTGGCGAGGCCACTGCCGGGAAGGGGGGCCATGGTTACTGGATCACCACCTTGACGATGCCGGTGAGGGCGATCTGAGCGAGGGAGAGGGGGACGAGGAGGGTCCAGGACAGCTTCTGGAGCTGGTCCTCGCGCAGACGCGGGTAGGTGACGCGCAGCCAGATGACGAGGAAGGCGAGGACTGCGGTCTTCAGCAGGGTCCAGACCCAGCCGAGACCGTCGGCACCCCAGGGGCCGTGCCAGCCGCCGAGGAAGAGGACGGTGGTCAGACCGCACAGGACGACGATTCCGGCGTACTCGGCCAGGAGGAAGAGAGCGAAGCGGAGGCCGGTGTACTCGGTGTACGCGCCGAAGATGATCTCCGAGTCGGCGACGGGCATGTCGAAGGGAGGGCGCTGGAGTTCGGCGAGGCCGGCCACGAAGAAGACGATCGCGCCGACGATCTGCCAGGGCAGCCACCACCACTCGAAGGCGTCGAGGATGCCGGGGAGGGAGACGGTGCCGGCCGCCATCGCCACCGAGGCGGCCGTCAGGAGCATCGGCAGTTCGTAGGCGAGGAGCTGGGCGGCGGTACGCAGGCCACCGAGCAGGGAGAACTTGTTCGCGGACGCCCAGCCGGCCATGAGCGAGCCGAGGACGCCGACGCCCATGACGGCCAGGACGAAGAAGACGCCCGCGTCGATGACCTGGCCGACGGCGCCCTCGCCGGGGCCGATGGGAATGGCGAGCAGGACGAGGAGGTACGGCAGGAGGGCGACGGCGGGAGCCAGTTGAAAGATGCGGCGGTCGGCGCCCGCGGGGACGACGTCCTCCTTCTGCGCGAACTTCACGCCGTCGGCGATCAGCTGGGCCCAGCCGTGGAAGCCGCCGGCGTACATCGGGCCGAGGCGGCCCTGCATATGGGCCATGACCTTGTGTTCGGTCTGGCCGATGACCAGAGGGAGGGTGAGGAAGACGACGAAGACGACCAGGAGTCGCAGGGCGACGTCGAGCACGTCGTTCACTGCGGGCCTCCTGAGGGGTCATCGGGCTTGTCGGGCTTGTCAGCGCTGCCGGGGTTGCCGGTGGGCTTCGCGTCGCGGTCCGTGTGCTTCGCGTCGCGGTCCGTGTGCTTCGCGTCGCGGTCCGTGTGCTTCGCGTCGCGGTCCGCAGGCCTCGGGGTGGTCGCCGGGTCCGGCGTGGGCGCGGTGTCCGGAGGAGCCGGGGTCTGCGCTGCTTCGGGCGACGGTTCGGGTGCCGGTTCGTCGAAAGCCGGACGGGCGTGGTGCCAGGGCGCGTCCGAGCTGCGTGGGGTGCTCGAGGCCGTATCCGGCCTGGTGTCGCCCCGGTCGGGCTCGGTCTTCTGGGCCGGAGGAGTCGGCTCGCCGGGGCTGGACTGGCTCGCGGAGCCCTCAGCGGCCGTACGCGTACGCCGGGCGGCAGCCCGAGTCTCGCCGGCGGCAGCGGACTGACTCGCGGAACCCTCCGAGGCCGAACGGGCCCGACGCGGAGCAGCCGGACCGTCCACTCCGGCTGTCGGGGT